>CAMWTV010000255.1 GCA_947177215.1 uncultured Muribaculaceae bacterium | reverse complement strand
GGTGTAGATCGGGGGGATGATATTGCCGTCACCTTCAAAGATCACGTCAACAACCGGGCCGATCACCTGGGCTATTTTTCCGAAATTTTCGCTCATTATGATGAGAGTGTATATTTGTTATTCTTTAATTACTTTTTAAAAATGCCATCCGGTGAAAATGATGAGAACCATCAGCACCAGGTTGAACAGGTTGATCGGAAGCAGATATTTCCACTCCAGCGAAAGCAGCTGGTCGATACGCAGACGGGGATATGTCCACTTGAACCAGATTATCACAAACGAAAGCACAAAAGCCTTCATCAGGAACCATACCACCGACGGAATATAACCCATCAGCTCGTTGAATCCATCCCAGCCTTCCACTCTGAACGGCATCCAGCCTCCGAAGAACATCAGTGTGGCAACACCTGAGACCACAAAAAGGTTTAGATACTCCGCAAGATAGAAAAATCCGAAGTGGATACCCGAATACTCGGTGTGATAACCTGCAGTCAGCTCACTTTCGGCCTCGGGAAGGTCGAACGGGCCACGGTTCGTCTCGGCAGTACCGGCGATCATATAGATTACGAAAGCGATAATGGCCGGAACATGGGCGGTGAAGATAAACCATCCGTCGGCCTGTGCCTCGACGATCTTGCCCACATCCATCGTGCCGGCGAAGGCAACCATCGTAAGGATCGACAGTCCCACAGAAAGCTCATAGCTGACCATCTGTGCGCCTGAACGCAGAGCGCCGATAAGGGTGAACTTGTTGTTCGACGACCATCCGGCGAGCAGAATGCCCAGCACACCAATCGACGAACATGCGATGAGGAAGAAAATGCCGATATTGAAGTCAATGATCTGCAAACCGTTGCCCCAGGGGAGTACCGCAAAACAGAGCATCGATGCGATAATAACAAGATAAGGCGCCAGTGCGAACAGGAACTTATCAATATGGTTAAGCGAGATCAGCTCTTTTATAAGCATTTTCACAGCATCCGCCATACTCTGCAGCAATCCCCACGGGCCGACGCGGTTAGGGCCGAGGCGGCACTGGAAATAAGCGCATATCTTACGCTCGTAAAGAATGTAAAACAGCGCCAGAACAGTGTAAAGCAGCAGCAGTCCCACTCCTACCAGCACACATTCGAGCGTGGTGGCCAACCATGACGGCATGTAACTGTTCAACAGCTGGTCAAGCCATTGTGTCATTGATTGGAAATTATCAATCGTGTAATTATTCATAACGTGATAATGAATCGTTGGAATAATCCTCGTTTATCCGGAACCTTCCGGAACAAATATTGTTAATTAATTTCAGTTGTTATTATCTGTCCATATCGGGCACGATATAGTCGAGCGAGCCTCCGATAGTGATAAGGTCGGCGATCTTCTGTCCGCGGGTAATGTGGTCGACCACACCGGCCGCTGTCAGACTCGGAGTAACCAGCTTCAGGCGGTAGGGCTTCGTGCCTCCGTCGCTTTCGATATAGACTCCGAACACGCCACGGCAGCCTTCAACCAGCTGGAACCAGTGGCCTACAGGAAGTTTGAGCACCTTGGGCACCTTCGCCAGCCATTCCCCTTCAGGAATGCGGTCAACCAACTGCTCCAGAATGTGGGCGCTCTGCTCGATCTCCTCTATGCGGTTCTTGAAACGGGCCATCGAATCACCTTCAGTGCGCACAATCTCCTTGAAGTCAAGCTTGTCATATCCGCTGTAAGGATGAGTCTTGCGCACATCACAAGCCCAGCCCGAAGCACGACCCGACGGGCCTGTCACACTATATGAGATGGCATCCTCGCGGCTGAGCACACCAACACCCTCCAGACGGTTCTTGGCAATGACATTGCCGGTGAAGAGTTTGTTGTACTCCTTGATATTGCGGGGGATTACAGCAAGCAGCTCCTTGACATCCTTCACGAAATCCTCGTGGAGGTCAGCGATCACACCGCCGATGCAGTCATAGTTGAATGTCATGCGTGCGCCGCATGTACGCTCCATGATGTCGAGAATCTGTTCACGCACACGCAGTGTATAGAACAGCATCGTTGTAGCGCCCAAGTCCATGCAGAACGTGCCGATGAACAGACAGTGGGATGCGATACGCGAAAGCTCGTCCATCATGACCCTTATTACACGCGCACGCTCCGGAACCTCTATCCCCGCAGCCTTCTCTATGCAGAGACACAGGCCGTGGTGGTAGTTGTGGGCCGAGAAGTAATCCAGACGGTCCATATAATGCAGAGTCTGCATATATGTCAGATCCTCACAGAGCTTCTCCACACCGCGGTGGATATAGCCCATGTAGACATCGATCTTCTTGATAGTCTCGCCATCTACAGCCGTGCGGAAACGTAGCACACCGTGTGTTGCCGGATGCTGCGGGCCGATGTTCACCACAAACTCGTTCTCATCGAAAATCACACGCTCGCGCTTCTCCACCTTTCCGTCGGGCATTTCAACCCACTCATAAGTGTTGTCGGTCTGACGCTCGTTTTCGATGCTCACGGGATTGAGTGCCGGATCGGCGTTGTAGTCCTTGCGCAAAGGATAGCCCACCCAGTCGATATTCAGGAAAAGGCGGCGCATATCGGGATTGCCGATAAACACTATGCCATAAAAATCATAAACCTCACGCTCATAGAGACATGCCACCCTGTAAAGGTCGGCAATGCTGTGGAGCATGGGGTTGTCACGGTCGGCGGTCTGAGCCGAAACCGATACTAATTTATGCGTTTTGGTCGATGCGAGATAGTAGACACATCCCAGAGAACTTTCGCGGTCGAAACCGATAATGGTCACCAGATAGTCATAGCCATGCTCGTCGCGCAGAGTCTTCACCAGATCATGAAGATTGCTGTCGGCAATATTGATGAGCAGAATCTCACCTTCCTCGAACTTAGCTTCGGGGAATCGCTTCGAGATATTTTCCTGCAATTCAGCCATATATTTTTTAATATCGTAAGTTTTCAATCGTAAAAGCAGTGGAATCAATCACCTTTTATTCGCCATCGACAGGATGCTCTGCCAGATATTTCTTGCGGTCTTCCTGGCGGTTAACACCTCCGAAGAAACGCTCCACCTTCATTTTGCGCGAAAGCTGCATGATGCCGTAGATCATAGCCTCCGGACGCGGGGGGCAACCGGGCACATAGACATCGACCGGAACTATATCCTCGATACCTTTCGCCACATGGTAAGACTTGCGGAACGGGCCGCCTGAAATGGCGCAGCTGCCACACGAAATCACATATTTGGGTTCGGCGAGCTGATCATAAAGGCGGCGCAAAACCGGAGCCATGCGGTTCACGAT
>CAMWTV010000254.1 GCA_947177215.1 uncultured Muribaculaceae bacterium | reverse complement strand
CACGGTGGAGACCCGGGTTCGATTCCCGGATTCGCTACTCGCCAAAAAACTCCTTCCAAAACGGAAGGAGTTTTTTATTATACAATCTCTGCCGAATATTCTTTAACTGAGCAACCGGAGAGAGTCAACGCCCAAAAAGCATTCATTCTTTGGTCTTCACAACACCTTGCACAACTTTCGACGTAACAGCGCCGTCGCCGGGGAGTTCATCTGCCGATTCGACTATGTTCACATAATACTGAATGTAGCCCCAGCAGATAGGATAATCAACAACATAGATGGGCATCTGAGCCTGAAGAAGGTGGCGTCCAACAGTCTGTTCAGAAGTATTGACCGTAAGACTGAACGGCTGAGTAATGTTCGTTCCGATCAGATAATGATCCCAATAATATGACCCGGCACCCATGACACCATCTTTGTTCGTATGATTGTCGAGTGTGAGAGCATCAATTTTAAGCTCCTCACCCTGCACCACATAGATTTCGTCGTCATTGAAAACGCCACCGCTTATTGTGGCCTTGATGCCTACATCGGGCACTTTGTCGTCGTCATCGTCACAGGAAGAAGCAACCGCCATCACAGGCAGCAAGAGCAGCAGATAGTAAATATATTTCTTCATATCCTTGGAGATTTAACTGTCCGGAAAGAGAGGAAAGATTCAGGCGAGCCACATCATCCTTTCTTCCCGGACAGATGTTAATAATAATTTTTCAATTCAGGCAACCGGCACAATCAGTTTCTAAAAACAAGATCACCGTCGGCCACATCAATAACAATAGGCTTTTCCTTATCGACCGTCTGGGCAAGAATATCCTTCGACAGACGGTTGAGAACCAGACGGTGTATCACCCTTTTGACCGGACGTGCTCCGAATTCCGGATCATAACCCTCCTCGGCAAGGAATTTCAATGCTGCCGGAGTGACCTCCAAAGTGATGCCGTTGGCAGCCAGCATTTTCTTCACCCCTTTGACCTGCAGGCCTACAATCTCTTCGATCTCGGCCTGATTAAGCGGCGTAAACATGATTGTCTCGTCGATTCGGTTAAGAAATTCCGGACGGATAGTCTGCTTGAGCATGTCAAGCACTTCCTGCTTGGTCTTCTCAATGGTCTCATCTTTGTTTTCCTTGGTCATTTTTGAAAAATTCTCGCGGATAACAGACGAACCCATATTCGAGGTCATGATGATGATCGTGTTCTTGAAATTGACCATACGCCCTTTGTTATCGGTCAGACGGCCATCGTCAAGCACCTGAAGCAGAATATTGAACACATCGGGGTGAGCCTTTTCTATCTCGTCGAACAGCACAACTGAATACGGCTTGCGCCTTACAGCCTCAGTCAGCTGGCCGCCTTCATCGTAACCGACATATCCCGGAGGCGCTCCTACAAGTCTCGACACAGCGTGTTTCTCCTGATATTCGCTCATGTCGATACGCGTCATCATATTCTCATCGTCAAAAAGATACTCTGCCAGAGCTTTGGCAAGTTCCGTTTTTCCGACACCGGTTGTACCAAGGAAGATAAACGATCCGATAGGCCTGCGGGGATCATTCAGACCGGCACGACTGCGGCGCACCGCATCGGCGATAGCCCTGATAGCTTCATCCTGCCCCACTACCCTGTCGTGAAGCTCCTCTTCAAGGTGCAGAAGCTTCTCTTTCTCACTCTGCACCATTTTGTTTACAGGAATTCCCGTCCAGCGCGAAACGACATCCGCAATATCCTCCGCGTCAACCTCCTCTTTAATCAGAGCCTTTTCGCCCTGCATAATTTTCAGCTGTTCCTGAATCTGACGGTTCTCGTTCTCTTTCTCCTGAACTCTTGAATAGCGTATTTCGGCAACCTTTGCATAATCGCCTTCGCGCTCGGCCTTCTCGGCATCGAAATTCAGCTGCTCGATGTCGATCTTGTTCTGCTGGATCCGGTTGATAAGCTCTTTCTCAGCTTTCCACTTGGCGGTGAACTCTTTCTCCTCCTCGCGCAACTGAGCGAGATCTTTTTCAATCTCACGCACTTTTTCCTTGTCGCCCTCACGCTTTATGGCTTCGCGCTCAATCTCTTTCTGCGCTATCATGCGTGAAATCTCATCGAGAGCCTGCGGCACCGAATCGATTTCAAGACGCAACTTTGAAGCCGCCTCATCAACAAGGTCTATCGCCTTGTCAGGAAGGAAGCGGTCGGTTATGTATCTTTCTGAAAGCTGCACAGCCGCGATAATAGCTTCGTCGCGGATTCTGACCTTATGATGGTTCTCATAGCGCTCTTTCAATCCGCGGAGAATGGCGATAGCGCTCATCTCGTCAGGCTCATTGACCATCACCTTCTGAAAACGGCGTTCAAGCGCCTTGTCTTTCTCGAAATATTTCTGATATTCGTCAAGAGTTGTTGCACCGATACTCCTGAGCTCACCACGCGCCAGCGCAGGCTTGAGAATGTTGGCGGCATCCATCGCCCCCTCACCCTTTCCGGCACCGACAAGAGTGTGAATCTCGTCGATAAACAGAATTATCTCTCCATCGCTCTGGGTAACCTCATTGACAATGGCTTTAAGACGCTCCTCGAATTCACCCTTGTATTTCGCGCCTGCCACCAAAGCGCCCATGTCAAGCGAGAAAATCTGTTTGCTGCGCAGATTCTCAGGCACATCGCCTCTTACAATGCGCTGCGCCAACCCCTCAGCAATGGCAGTCTTACCGGTTCCCGGCTCGCCGATAAGCATCGGGTTGTTTTTAGTGCGGCGGCTTAGAATCTGAAGCACACGGCGAATCTCATCATCACGCCCTATAACCGGATCAAGCTTCCCCGACCTGGCTCGTTCATTCAGATTTATGGCATATTTGTTTAAAGAGTTGTAGGTTTCCTCTGCGCTCTGGTCAGTGGCCTTTTTTCCTTTGCGAAGCTCATCAATGGCGCTTTGCAACTCCTTTTCGCTCAGACCCGCATCTTTGAGTATTGTCGATGCGGCAGAACTTATCTGAAACAGCGCCATGAGCATAGCCTCGAGCGTGACATATTCATCGCCCTGCTTTTTTGCTATATCAAGCGACTTCTGGAGCACATCGTTAGATGTGCGGCTCAGATAAGGCTCTCCTCCCGACACTTTTGGAAGGGCTGAAATCTCCTTGTCAGTCTGAGCCGAAACCGCTGCCATATTGGCACCCACTTTCTGAAAGATGAATTTAACGAGCGACTCTCCCTCAGCAAAAATACCTTTAAGCAGGTGAACCGGCTCAATCTGCTGCTGTCCGGCTCCCCGGGTGTATTCCAGAGCTTTCTGAATCGCCTCCTGCGACTTAATAG
>CAMWTV010000253.1 GCA_947177215.1 uncultured Muribaculaceae bacterium | reverse complement strand
GTTGGGTCAAGGGTTATATCGTGGGAACCGTTGCCCCCGAGGTGACCGACATCACCGATGTTACAACCGACATAGAGTTCGGCGCCGAAGCCACTCTGGCCAATACGGTTGTGATAGGGCTCACACCCGAAAGCCGCGACCTGAGCGAGCTGATGGTGATCTCGCTGCCTCAGGGTTCGGCCATGCGCGAATATGTGGCTCTGAAAGATCATCCGGAGAATCTGGGCAAGGAGCTTGCCGTGCTCGGCACTCCCGACAGGTATCTGGGCACATATGGTGTGACCGGAAACACGGGGTCGGCTTCGGAGTTCGTGCTTGAAGGGGTGGAGGTTCCCGGCGGCGATGTGGAGGTGCCGACATATTCGGTGACTTCGATCGACGAGAACTTCGACTCTCAGGCCATTCCCGGCACATGGAGCAATGTGCAGGTAGAGGGCACCAAGAACTGGTATGTGGCTTCGTTTGCGAACAACTCGACAGGGGTTACCGAATATTATGCCGCCATGACCGGCTACAAAGGCACAGCGCCTTTCGATTCATGGCTTATCACTCCGGCCATCAACATGAGTCAGGTAGAGAACAAGGTGCTGACATTCGACAGCCAGAACAACAACTACAATGCGACCACAACCACATTCGAGGTCTATGTGCTGACTTCGGCCGACCCGACAGCATGCACTCCGGTGAAACTCGACGCCACCATGGCGCCCGAGACCAACGGCAAATACAGCGGCTGGGTAAGCTCGGGAGCGATAGACCTGTCGGCCTATACGGGCTATATCTATATCGGATGGCGATACAGGGCAACTACCGACGCCAACTATGCCACCTGGTGTATCGACAATGTGAAACTCAACGCCGCCGACCAGCCTGTGACACCTCCCACCCCCTCGGTGAGCTATAAAGGGGATTTCAACACCTTCAACGGTGGTGCGGCAAAGGCAACGAAGGGCACATATACAAACTCGACCGGCTGGACTGCCGCCAACTGCGCCATTCTCAGCGGTGTTGACGAGGGAGGATCGAACTCAAACCCCTATTTCGTGTTCATAGGCGACAAGCAGACCATTGCACCCTGTCTGTATGGTGGCGCTGACGCCTCGACAACGGGCAAAGTAACGTCGCCGGCTCTTACCGGCGGATGCAACACGCTGACATTCAATTATGGTTTCCCCTTCAGCGGCACTGAATACTCGTTTACGGTCAATGTGATCCAGAACGGTGCCGTTGTCAAGACCGAGACCATAGCCACTACCTCGGCAGAGCGTTATCACGCTTACAGCCATTCGATTGAGGTGGGCGTGAGCGGCGAGTTCTCGATAGAGATCGTGAACAATGCTCCGGGATGGACGAGCGCGTCGGCCAACGCAGGGCGAGTGGCCATCTGGAACCTTACGTGGACAGACTAAGCCGACATCATCTCTCCATACGGATATAAAACAATGGCCCTGTGTCAGTCTGATTTTCTGACACAGGGCCATTGCTGTTGACAGGTGGTTGCAGGATGCCGACAAGTGAAGCAAAATGACAGACAGATAGAGCGCGT
This sequence comes from uncultured Muribaculaceae bacterium, assembly GCA_947177215.1. Taxonomy (GTDB): domain Bacteria; phylum Bacteroidota; class Bacteroidia; order Bacteroidales; family Muribaculaceae; genus UBA7173. The sequence goes on along the minus strand of CAMWTV010000253.1, from coordinate 1,758 downwards.
GTGGCGGCTTGAAAACGAAAAATGCAAAAAAAGAAGCCCGTTTGTTTGCAGAATGAGAAAAAAGCTATAAATTTGCGTGTGTAACATTTTTCCGGGGATATATGGTTCCTGTATTGAAGGAATGTTACTTACGGTTTTCAAACGGTATAGAAGAAAGTGATATGACAATGTAAGCTAAATGGATCATCGGCACGTGTCGGTAAGGCAGCAAGCCGAAAGATGCGCTATCACCAGAAACATCTGTCCATCTTCAGTTCCGGCAGACCGGATTTTGCAAAACTAAATAGACAAATCATTATTAACAGTAAAATAATAATTCAATCAGTATGAAGAAGTTTTACACATTACTCTCTGCAGCTCTTCTCGCAACAGGGTTGCTTTCGGCTGCTTCGCTGAAAACCGCCGAACTGAAAAATGTTGAAATCGCAGTGGAAGCACAGGAGTCTGTGTCTCCGGTAAAGAAAGTGCGTCTCACCAAAGTGAGTGGCAAAAGCGCACAGTCGCGTATCAAAGATCCTAACGAGACAGAATTTGATCCGACCGGCACATATGTGTCTGCACGTCTCGACGAGAAAACATATGCATATGAAACGGTTGTAGGTATTTTGGAAATCACCGCGAAGGGTGAGGGATATGTGATGACAGGACTTATGGGTGAAGATGTAGAGATTCCTGTGAAACTCGGTAAGGAAACTGTGACCGGTCAAGATGGAAAGCCTGTGTCAGTCAATGTGCTGAAGATTCCTGCTGCCGGAAGCACCACTCTTTTTACCGAGGAGGGTGTAGACTACAAAATCTGGCTTGTCGGCTACAATGCGCAGGGGCAGTTTGTACGTTATACCAACGAGACTATTGATCTTGAAATCGACGAATATGGCTTGTGGTGGGTATATGATGCCGATTTCGGTGCGATTTCTGACGCCGGCAGAGGCTATAATATGGGTAAATTCAACGCGCCTATCGCAAATGCCAGCATGACAGCTGTCGAGAAAGACGAAAATACCGGTGAGTCATATGATATGTCGGTAAAGATGGCATGTGTTTATCCTTCGGAGACACAGATTTCCCTGCTTGCTTTTGCCGGGTTCCCCGGAATAGTGACTTTTAATCTTGACGGTGTGAATCTTACTGCAACGAATGCCAGAATTGGATCAGCGTCGACCACTACAACCCAATATGATGTTTTCGCTTCCAATACGAAAGGTGGTAAAAATCTTAGCGGAACGCTTTCGCTCGGTGAAGATAATGAAACTTTGATCGTGACTATTCCCGGCACATGGTATGCGACTGTTTCTGATCTTGAGCAGGCACTTTACAGCTATACAAACACTGTAATTATCCTTAATGATGATGATGCAAATGCCGGCGTAGAAGAGATTGTTGCTGACAGCGATGTGAACGCTCCTGTTGAGTATTTCAACCTTCAGGGTGTGCGTGTTGCCAATCCGGAGGCCGGACAGCTTGTTATCAAGCGTCAGGGCAAGACCGTAAGCAAGGTGATTGTTCGCTGACAAGCGATAATATAACTTTAAACAGGGCGGAACACTTTTAGGGCGTTTCGCCCTGTTGGTATTTTATCGGTCAAGGGGATGGAGGCGGAGATTTTTTTGGCATGCGGTTGTGGCAAAATGAGCGGTAATGAGGGTGAGTGGGGTTATTTTGTCGCGTAAAATGGAGTTTTGGGATTTTTCAGGTGAAAAAATCGGTAAAAATGTTTGCAAAATGAAAAAGGATTATTAACTTTGCGATGTGTTGCAA
>CAMWTV010000252.1 GCA_947177215.1 uncultured Muribaculaceae bacterium | reverse complement strand
GAAGCAGACAGCACGGCGATTTGTGACGCTTGCTTTCAGCCTTCGCGCCACAGAAAATGCCATAGTGCTGGAGGCTTCTGCCTGTGAAGGTGTGTCGGTGGCTGTGAGTGTGGATTTTTCGCCACAGAAAGCATCAAGTCCGCAACACGAATATCGCATCCGTGCATTGGGAAAACTGGGCGATACGGTTTTCTCGCTCAAATCAATGACCGATGAAATGCCTGATATGTTTGTTCCGGCATCAGTGCTCGGTCAGCTTAAGCGTGATGTCGTTGCGGCCATGCAGGCTGCCTATGATTCCAGATATGCTTTTGATCGTCGACGTGAGATGAAACCAGATCTGACGCTTCCGCACTCAGTGAAAATTTCGAGACATGATAATATTGCCAACCGCATTGCCGAGAAATTTTATGGCGAATTGTCTGGCAACGATGGAAAACTGACAATGCCGAAAGCAGTGGAAGTCAGTAAATGTAATGATCGGGAAATGCGCGTCATGCAGACCCGTTACTGTCTCCGCCGTGAACTTGGCGCATGTCTTGCAACTGCCGATGGAAGGCAATTGCCATCACCGCTGTTTATATCTTCAGGCGGAAACCGTTTCAGGCTTGATTTTGACTGCGCCAACTGCGTTATGTCGGTAATCGCGCAGCGAAAATAATAAGAGGAGGCAACCTGAAGGCGGCCTCCTCTGAATTCTTTCTGTTCACCATCAGTCTCCTATCAGGAAGCGGTCGGCATCCATTGCGGCACGGCATCCGGCGGCTGCGGCATTTATGGCCTGGCGGTAGAACGGATCTGCCACATCTCCGGCAGCGAATACTCCAGGCACGCTTGTAGCTGTAGTCGGCGACTTGACAATCAGATAGCCTTCAGCATCCATCTCAACCTGACCCTTGAAAAGCGACGTGTTGGGTGTATGGCCTATGGCAAGGAAAAATCCGTCGATCGGAATATTGAATTCCCTTTCGGCTTCTGTGCCTTTGTTTTCTACAATTTTTGCGCCTTCAACAACATCCTCTCCATACAGCCCGACTGTGTTGCAGTTGAAAAGCACTTCTATTTTCGGATTTGTCAGCACTCGATCCTGCATAACTTTCGATGCACGGAGATATGGCTTGCGCACAATGAGATAGACTTTCTCTGCCAGAGAGGCAAGATATACCGCTTCTTCGCATGCTGTGTCTCCTCCTCCAACAACCGCCACCCTGCGGTTGCGGTAGAAAAAGCCATCGCAGGTCGCACAAGCCGATACGCCCATCCCCATATATCTCTGTTCGTCAGGCAGACCAAGATAGCGGGCATTTGCACCGGTGGCTATGATCACTGATTCAGCCTCGATCACATCGCCGTTGTCAAGGTTGAGAATAAACGGCCGTTTCGAAAAATCGACCGAGGTTATCACTCCAAGGCGTATGTCGGCTCCGAACCGCTGTGCCTGCAGGCGGATATCCTCCATCATCTGAGGCCCGCTTATTCCCTGGGGATAGCCGGGGAAATTCTCCACTTCGGTTGTGGTTGTCAGCTGTCCGCCGGGTTGCATACCTTCAACAAGCACTGGAGCGAGGTTGGCTCTCGAGGCGTATATCGCTGCTGTATATCCGGCTGGGCCGGCTCCGATAATGGCCCATTCTGTTTTTATTTCTGACATATTGTGTTGTGTTTTTGGTTAATTTATCGCAAATCAATAATCTCGACTCCCGGATATAACCGCGGATTGAATCTGAATGTATCAGCAGGAACAGCTTTCACGGCTTTTACCGATGAGAGAGAAATTATCGTAACAGACTTGTCTGTCCCTGTAAATACTATCTGGGTAGGGTAGAGGGTAGCCGAATTGAACGAGATAACAATGCGGCTGTATTCCCCTTTTTGTTTGGGGGTAAGTTCAATCTTGTCTTCATTGTTCGATGAGGCCAGACGGCGGGGACTGAACGATTTCTGCATTGCATTCAGTATCTCAAACGGATTTATCTGGCTCAGTTCGTCTGATGTAGGTTCGGAAACATTCACTTCCATGGCCGCCGGAGAGTAGGCCCACTGGGTCTTGCCGTCATACCATGTTGTAAGAGCCGGAGTCACAAGTTTGAAACGGTTGCCTGAAAGAAGGATTTCGCCTGAGACTGACTGGCCTGAGTGAGTAGCTGTGAATACAGCCTCCAGAGCTGGAGCCTTACGCAGTTTCTCGCCTGCCTGTCTCATTATTTCCGATGCCGACGGGCGAGTGGCGGATCCTGCGGCAAAACTCGCAGACACGCAGACTAACGCATATATGAGTGTAGATATGATTCTGTTCACGTTATAAAATAATTTGTGTCGATAGGCCGACAGATTAACAGCTGTGGCGATACAATTGTTTATCAGTCAAACGTGTGAAGTATGGATCCGAGCTGTATCTGGTCAACAAGAATAGTTCTTGGCTTGCCTCCCTGGGCAGGCCCCACTATTCCGGCAGCTTCAAGCTGGTCCATAATCTTGCCGGCACGGTTGAATCCGATTGAATAACGCCTCTGAAGCGATGATGTAGATGCCACACCTGAGGTAACAACTGCCTGTGCTATCTCCTCGAACAGCGGATCGCGGTCGGTCAGCGATCCGGATGCCCCTGCGGCTGTCTCGGTGTCAAGATGCGGTTCCGGCAGATAATAGGCATGCTCGTATCCGAGCTGTTGGTCAATGTGGTCGCAGATAGCCTGCACCTCGGGAGTATCGATAAACGCACATTGCACGCGCTCAAGCGATCCGTTGTGAGAGAACAGCATGTCGCCGCGGCCGATCAGCTGATTAGCTCCTGTACGGTCAAGAATGGTCTTGGAGTCAACCATCTGCGACACTCTGAAGGCGATGCGCCCCGGAAAGTTCGCCTTGATGATACCGGTTATAACGTTTGTCGACGGACGCTGTGTGGCTATAATCATGTGCATGCCTACCGCACGGGCTTTCTGGGCGATGCGAGCGATCGGCTTCTCAACCTCTTTCCCGGCAGTCATGATCAGGTCGGCAAACTCATCGACAATCATCACGATATAAGGCAGATAGCGGTGACCTTTTTCCGGGTTCAGGCGCTTCTCGACAAAGCGTTCGTTGTATTCGGTTATTGACCTTACATTAGCGTCGCGCAGCAGCATGTAGCGCTGGTCCATCTCGATGCAGAGCGAATTCAGGGTGGCGAGCACCTTGTCCATCGACGTTACCACAGCTTCCTCCTCGTCAGGAAGTTTGGCGAGGAAATGCCTCTCCAGAACGCTGTAAAGGCTGAATTCTACCATCTTTGGGTCGATAAGCACGAATTTAAGCGCTGCAGGGGGCTTCTTAT
>CAMWTV010000251.1 GCA_947177215.1 uncultured Muribaculaceae bacterium | reverse complement strand
TACTACGATATTGCCCCGAAACACCCCTTCGAGATCAAGATCGCCCTGAAGAAAAGTTTCGGTAGAAAACCTGTCGTCGGCCGAACCGTCAAGCAACGTTGATGCCGCTGTGACACATTTCAGAATACTTGCCGGAGTCATGAACTTACCGGCGTTTTCAGTAACAAGATCCTTGCCTGAGGACAGATCGCGAATAACGATTCCGACAGTCGCAGTGTTGCTGCGCGGAAATACAAGATTTGACGCTCCAGAGACAGTCAATGCCGCGAGCAGCATAAACGCACCCGCAAAAGCCCGCCGGCATTTTCGAGGGGCTGATAGATATGATATGAATTTTATTGCCATGATTTATATCGCGAAGATAGCAAACTTTCCGCTTATAAGCCACCGGAACCAATAAATTTGTGTCATACAGACGAGTGTTTTTCGGTTTTTATGGCTAAATTTGCGTGACAAAACAAAATTGATCTATGCAGAACGACTCAACAGTCAGCCACGCCGCCTCCGACGTGGCGACTCAGCCCGCCTACCGTCTCGGCATAGCCTTAAGCGGTGGCGGAGCCAGAGGGTTTGCCCATGTGGGAGCATTGAAAGCCATTGAGGAAGCTGGCCTGAAGCCCGATGTCATTGCCGGAGTTTCGGCGGGGTCGGTAGTGAGCGTGTTGTATGCCGCCGGAATTCCGCTCGACGAGATTCTGCCGCTGTTCGCATCGATGAAATTCACCGATTTCTGCTCTTTCACCATGAATAAGGGGGAAGGAGTGTTCTCAATGACAAAATTCAGAAATTTCATTGTAAGAACTGCGGGTGTAAACCAGATAGAAGATCTGAAAATACCCACCTATATCGGCGTGACCGACTTTGACCACGGTATTCCGGCTGAATTTCACGACGGAGCGCTTGGAGACCGCGTGATGGCGTCGTGCAGCATCCCTATTGTATTCAAGCCTGTAAGAATCGACGGCACTTATTATGTGGACGGAGGTGTGCTCCGCAATCTGCCGGCATGGATCATTCGCGACAAGTGTGAGAAACTGATAGGCATAAACTGCTCTCCGTTGACCAACTTCCGCTACAAGAAGTCATTTGTCGACATTGCCATGCGCACATACAATCTCATGGCAAAAGCCAACCAGCTTGAAGACATGAAAATGTGCGACAAGGTTATAATCACACCCGAGCTTGCAGGCTATCAGGTGTTCAACCTGAAAGACATAAACAAAGTGTATCTCAGCGGATATGCCGCCGCACACAGGGCGATCAAAGACTGGGAAAAGACACTTTAAACAACACGAAACGGATTATTGAACGATATGAAGACAAACAGCCCAGAAATAGAGAAAAACGAAACCACGTCAGAAAACACAACTGAAAAAGCCGGACGGCGCACGCGTAAATCTCCCTCAAAAGCAACCCGAACGGTTATCTACCAGATGCTGCCGCGTCTGTTCGGCAACACATGCACGGAGTGTGTGGCCAATGGTGATATTTTTCAGAACGGATGCGGAAAACTCAACGACATAACCCCCAAAGTGCTTGATGAATTGCGCGATCTGGGCATCACCCATGTGTGGTACACCGGCATTATCGAGCATGCTCAGGCCACCGACTATTCGGAGTTCGGAATCAGACCCGACAACCCCATGGTGGTGAAAGGGAAAGCGGGGTCACCATATGCCATCAAAGATTATTATGATATCGACCCCGACGTGGCGGTGTCAGTGCCTGACAGAATGAAGGAATTCGAGGAACTTGTTGACCGCACCCATAAGGCCGGACTGAAGGTTGTCATCGACTTCGTTCCGAACCATGTTGCCAGAAGGTATCATTCCGACGCCGCACCCAAAGGGATCGAGGATTTCGGAGCACACGACGATGTGACGATGTTCTTCTCGCCACGCAACAACTTCTACTACATCCCGCGCCAGATGTTCCAGCCGCAGTTTCCGCAGGGCGACTACTGCGAGTTTCCGGCCAAGGCCTCTGGCAACGACTGTTTCAACGCCTTCCCGTCGCGCAACGACTGGTATGAGACAGTGAAACTGAATTATGGCGTTGACTATGGCGACGGTTCACGCCATTTCGACCCGATTCCCGACACGTGGTTCAAGATGCTCCACATTCTGCGCTACTGGGCCGCCAAAGGTATCGACGCGTTCAGATGCGACATGGTGTTCATGGTGCCGCTTGAATTCTGGGAATGGGCCATTCCTCAGGTTAAAGCCACATTCCCCGATGTGGTATTCATTGCCGAAATCTACGATGTGGGCCAATACCGCGACTTCCTGTTCCGCGGAGGCTTCGATTATCTTTATGACAAGGTGAATCTTTACGACACTCTGCGCGCAGTGCAGTGTTACAACCATTCGGCTGCAACCATTACCGACTGCTGGCAGCGCATCGACGGCATAGGAAACCGCATGCTCAACTTCCTTGAGAACCACGACGAGCAGCGTTTCGCCTCGGAACAATATGCCGGCGATGCCGCGAAAGTGTTGCCGTCGCTGGTTGTAAGCTCGATGATCTCAAACGCGCCGTTTATGATCTATGCAGGTCAGGAGCTTGGCGAAAAAGCCGCCGATGCAGAAGGTTTCAGCGGCTACGACGGCCGCACAACAATATTTGACTACTGGAGCATACCATCGGTGCGCCGGTGGCTTAACGAGGGTAAAGCTGACGGCGGGCAGCTTTCGGCCGAAGAGAAAAGCTTACACGGAATCTATCGCACGGTTCTGCGCCTGCTGAACAGCGAGAATGCGTTGAGCGAAGGCGACTTCTTCGATCTGATGTATGTCAACTTCGATAACCCGCATTTCTCGCCCCACACAAACTATGCGTTTCTGCGTCACAGCGGCGACACCACCCTGTTAATAGCGGTCAACTTCTCCGATGCCCCTGCGGCACTCGAGATAAACATCCCCGCTCTCGCGTTCGAGATGTATGGGATAAAACCCGGTAAACGTCAGGCTACCGAACTTCTCAGCCGACGCCGCGCCACAAAAAAACTTTCACCCGACGAACCGTTCACCACCGATGTGGCACCATGGGGAGCGGTGATATGGAAAATGAAATAATAGGCCGCCGTTGAAAAATAATTAACCCTGAAAAGAGGTTAATTGGAGAATAATGCCTAATTTTGCGCTACAAATTCATCCAAAACTTGTATATGAATTCCATGTTACCCCCTATCAAGGTTTTTGCAGGCACCAAGTCACGCTACATGGCGGAAGAGATTTGCAAAGACCTTGGCATTGAGCTCGGCCAGATGAACATACAGCATTTTGCCGACGGAGAGTTTGAAGTATCGTTTGAGGAATCCATACG
>CAMWTV010000250.1 GCA_947177215.1 uncultured Muribaculaceae bacterium | reverse complement strand
GGGGGATCCGGTTCTGGAGGTGTTTTGGTTTAAGATTAAGGAAAATATGTGAAGAAATGAAAAACGGGCGTTTGGTGTGAATGAAAAGTGTTAATTTTGTAATGGGAAGATAAGTGCCTTTGCGATTCTGAGTTGTTTCTTAGAGAAAGGAGTTAGCTAACTGAAAAGCGTAATGGAGATGGGTCTGAATGAACTGTTTCTGATATTAGGCGTGCTGCTGGCAAGCGCGGGAATCGTGTTTGCGTTCCGATCGTCGGGCGCGGGCGCGGCGTTCTCGTTTTTCGGGGTCAAGGCTCTTGCCGAGAGTCATTATGCGCTTATCGATAACCGGACGCTGCTGTTCTGGGCTATTGCTGTGATGATAGTGCTTTTTGTTGACTTCTCATCGCGGAAAAAGACGGATGTAGCATCGGTGTGGAGGAATTATATTGTGGGGGGAGCGCTTGTCGGCATGGCTGTGGGTCTGCTCTACGGTCAGGCCGGGATGATAACCGGCTCGGCGGCAGGAGCGGCGCTCGGCGGTGTTGCATGCAGCCGGATAAGCCGCGGTCAGGCGGATATGCGGAGAGTGGGGAGAGCTATTGTCACAGTCGGGCTTCCGGCAGTTGTGACGATGACTCTTTCGGGGTTGGGTGTCTGGGGTATTTTGCAAAAATAGAGACAAATGAAGAAATTACTGACAGTCATATTGATCTGCGTTGCGGTGGCAATGACGGTGCCGATGACCGGCGCTCCATCGAAGGGTGACAAGAAGCCTTTGACAGAGCGCCCTGATATGGAACAGATAAAGCGTGATGTGACGGATCCGAAGTCGCAGTATTACTATCCGAAGCTGATGGCGAGGTATGAGCAGAACGAGACGGTGATGAATCTGGATGACTACCGCCATCTGTATTACGGTTATCTGTTTCAGGAGGATTTCAATCCGTATCGCCATTCGGAGGTGTCGAGCAAGAACGAGAGCCTGTATTACAAGTCGAAACATACACGCGCGGAGCTTGATTCGATTATCACTTATGCCAAGGAAGCTCTCAGCGACAATCCGTTTGACCTTTCGCAGATGAATTTTCTGATCTATGCCCTCAGGGCCAGAGGGAAGGTTAATCTGGCCAATATATGGCAGTACAGACTCAACCATCTGCTTCAGGCGATAGTTTCGTCGGGCACCGGTGCCGACAAGGAGAATGCGTGGTATGTGATCAATCCCCGTCATGAGTATAACATAATAAATTTTCAGAATGCCGTTGTGAAGCATCAGCAGTATGAGGAACCTTATTATGACCGTATAGATGCAGAGAAGAACGGGGGCAAAGGTTCGGGGACATATTATTTCAATATAAGAAATCTGCTGGAAGAGTATTATCGTAAGTTTCCGGAATGAAGATAGGAAAGATAGATCTGGGAGAGAGGCCGGTGATGCTGGCTCCTATGGAGGATGTGACTGATCAGTCGTTCAGGCTGATATGTAAGGAGATGGGTGCGGACATGACTTATTCGGAGTTCGTGTCGGCCGATGCTTTGATAAGAAACATAGCGGCGACTACCCGCAAACTGCATATAGAGCCGGCTGAACGCCCGACGGCTATTCAGATCTATGGGCGTGAGACCGAGCCGATGGTAGAGGCCGCCAGGATTGTGGAGGCAGCAGGGCCTGATGTGCTGGATATAAATTTCGGATGTCCGGTGAAGAAGGTTGCGGGTAAGGGTGCCGGCGCGGGGATGCTGAGGGATATTCCGAAGATGCTTGAGATAACCCGTGAGGTTGTGAAGGCAGTGAATCTGCCTGTAACGGTGAAGACCCGCCTTGGTTGGGATCATAACCAGAAGATAATAGTGGAGCTTGCGGAGCAGTTGCAGGACTGCGGGATAGTGGCGCTGACGGTGCACGGGCGCACACGTTCGCAGATGTACACCGGCGAGGCAGACTGGGAGATGATAGCCCGTGTAAAGGAGAATCCGCGGCTGAGGATTCCGGTGATAGGCAATGGTGACATAACCACGCCCGAGAGGCTCATGGAGGCATTTGACCGATATGGGGTTGACGGTGTTATGGTGGGTAGGGCTGCCATCGGGAATCCGTGGATTTTCCGCGACATGAAGGAAACTCTTCTTTACGGTGAGGTAAGGAACGGGCTGACGCTGCATGAGAAGTTTGAGATTCTGAGGCGTCAGATCGACGAGAGCATAGGACGGATTGACGAGTACAGGGGGATTCTGCATATAAGGCGCCATCTGGCGGTGTGCTCGCTGTTCAAGGGTATTCCGTTTTTCCGCGAGACGCGCATAGCGATGCTGAGGGCCGACACTAAGGCTGAACTGTTCGGAATAATAGATGAGGTGGAGAAGCAGCTGGAGAGTGAAAAGGAGAGTAGTTAAACAGAATTCAGAAAGATAGAGATGAAAGGGAACAAACTTAGAATGGCGGTGACCGGCGTGATGGCGGCGGTTATGTGCTGTGTGGCTATGGGGGCCGACAATGTGAAGAGTTATCATGTTAATGTTGGCGATTTCAGCCAGCTTGAGGTTGAGGACGGTTTTAATGTGGAATACCGCAGTGATGACGACAAGGCCGGAACAGCCGAGTTCAGCACTACGAAGGATATTGCCGACAAGATTATTTTTGAGAACAACAAGAAGGGGAAGCTGTCGATTCAGAAGGCTTTTTATGAGGGTGACGAGATGGCATCGAATCTTCCGGTGATTACGGTCTACTCTAAGTTCATAAAGGATATAAGAAACTGCGGAGACTCGACGGTGAGGGCTACTGAAGTGAGGCCGACTATCGAGATAAAGGGCTCGGTGGTAGGCAACGGGCGGCTTGTTTTGCGCAATATTGACTGTTCGAAATTCAGTGGCGCTATCAAGACCGGCAATGGCACGCTTGTGGTTGAAGGCAAATGTGATGAGGCGGTGTTGAGCAACACGGGCACCGGTGCGATACAGGCTGACAATCTGGAGGCAAAGAATGTGAGCTGCCATTTTTTCGGTACCGGAACTACCGGATGCTGGGCCACGAAGCTGCTTAAAATCAAGGGCATGATGGCGGGCAAGCTTTATTATCGCGATGAGCCGGAGAGGATAAAGAATTATTCGATGGGGGTGAAGATTTATTCGCTCGACGGAAGGGAGTGGACTGGCGAGACGGAGAATGGAACTGACGGGGCGGATGAGTGACCGGCTGTTTCTGCCTGACTAAGGCAGCAGTTGAGAGGGGTGTTTTTTAATCGAGAAAATGAAATGGAGGAGAGACCCGGCGAGGAATTGAAAACGCTGACTGACCGTTCGGTGAAATGGAATGTGATTGACCGTGTTTCATCGCAGGTGCTTTATGC
>CAMWTV010000249.1 GCA_947177215.1 uncultured Muribaculaceae bacterium | reverse complement strand
CTTTGTCGCGCTGCCTCATCCATTCTTTTTCGCGTAAAGCACCGGATTGGTGTCGGCGTCGTTATACATTTTCATCTGGCGGTAGACCTTCATGTATTTTCGTCCTGCGGCGATGTCGTCGAGCAGGGTGTCGATGGCCTGTGTCAGGTCAACGCGCTGTTCGAGCAGCACATCCAGTTTTGCGGCGCATCTGGCGCGGTGTTCGGCCGAAGCGTCGGTGCGTTCGGTCTCGGCCTGCATGTGGAAAATCTTCACTGCCAGTATCGACAGCCTGTCAAGCGCCCAGGCGGGGCTTTCGGTGTTGATTGTGGCATCGGGCGAGGGTGTGACGCCGGCATATCTGTCGCGGAACCATGAGTCGAGCTCCTCCACCATGTCGGTGCGTTCCTGATTGGAGGCATCGATGCGGCGTTTCAGCACCACTGCGTCGGCCGGTTCGATCTGTGGGTCGCGGATAATGTCTTCCATGTGCCACTGGGTTACATCGATCCAGTTCTTGTGATACAGAATGGCTTCGAGCGATCCGGATTCATATGGTTCCGGGCGTGTCGCGTCGATATTGTCGGTGATATGATATTCGGCCGTAGCGCGGTCAAACACCGCATTGCAGGTTTCGGTAAATGTCATTGTAGGTCAGGTTTGAGGTTATTGCGCGCTGCCGCAGCAGCGACAGAGGCAAAGATACATACAAAACTTTTCCCCTCCAATTTTTTTTGCATATTCTTGTCCGCACAGTGGGGGGATTGCACTCTGCGCGTGGTGTTGTCAGAAGGGGTAGCCTATGGCGAGATGGAAGGCGAGCGATTTGCCGAACGATTCCATGTTGTAGTAGCCTTTGCGCGAGGTGCGGTAGGGGGCGTGGATTCCGATGCCGAGATCGCCGCGCACCACGAGCATGCCGATGTCGACTCTGAGGCCTGCGCCGGTGCCCAGGGCTATGTCGCGCAGGAATGTCGATGCCTTCAGCTCTCCGCCGGGGCGCAACGGGTCGCGCTTGAGAAGCCACACGTTGCCGGCGTCGATGAATAGGGCGCCATGGAGGGGGCCGAGAATCGGGAAGCGGTATTCAGAGTTCAGCTCGAACTTGAATGTACCAGTCTGGTCGAAATAGCTGTCGCGCACGTCTTTGGCCGGGCGGTAGCTTCCAGGGCCGAGCGAACGCACGGTGAAGGCGCGGATCGAGTTGGCGCCTCCGGCATAGAACTGCTCGGCATAGGGCACTTCTGATGCGTTGCCGTAGGCATGGGCGGCTCCGATAGCCACACGGTTCACAAGCCAGTTGTCGCCCCACAGGCGCCGGCTGTAGACAACCTGTGTCTGGGCTTTGACAAACTGTGAGAAGGGGGTGCCGAAGAGGCGTTTCTCACCTTTGACACCGCAGGCACGGTATATGGCCCAGAACACGTTGCCGGCCTCCTGGAGGGTTGTCTGCCAGTTGAAAAGATTGTCGCGGTCAAACGCGCGGTCGTAGATGTAGGTGTAGATCATCTGGGGGATATACTGGCTTCTGAAACTCAGCGCTATGGCCGGGTTGGCTCCGGTTATCGAGTCGAAGGTGTGGGTGGTGTGGAGCAGGTTGGTGTAGGTGAGCTTGAAGGGGGTGAGTGTGTGCGACGAGTATCGCGACGACTGCCAGTCGTAGCTGAATGTGAAGTTGAACTGCGCCATCTTGAAATAGTGTGGACGGTTGAGAATGTCGAAGTTCAGTTCGAAGCGCGTCCAGTTGAGGTTACGGTTGCGCCGCCTGATGAAGTTGGGCGCAAGCAGCCGCGGGAAGGCCAGCGAAGCGGTTATGCCCACTTCGTATGAGTTGAACACCGACGACCGGCCTTTGCCCGTCTGCCACTCGTAGCTGCCTGTGAGCGTCACGCCGAGCTGTTCGCCACCGCCGAAGATGTTGCGGTTTGTAACACCGAACAGTGCTCCCGGGCCGATGTAGCTGTTTGATTTCGACGAGGCGTTAAGCTCGATGGTGGCCTCAAGGGGTGTGTCGAATGTGCAGTTCACAACCACGTTGAGGCGGTTTCCCTGCATGGCCGAGTCGGGCACTACGTCGATTCCGATGGCGTTGAATATGCCGAGCCGGGCAAGCCGGGTCTGGGTTCGGTTCATGTCGCGCACGGAGAAAACCTTACCCTCTCTGAAGGTAACACACTCGGGTATGAGTTTCTCGCGCAGCCGCGACGGCTTCATCTGTATCAGTGTGGCCCGTGGAGTCCGGATTGTGTCGGGTGTGCCACCTCCCTGGTTGCGGAAGGCGTAGACGGTTACATCGCCTGTGACATACCGCCGTAACATGGGCGCTGGTATGTTGCCGGCAAGCATCATGCGCAGGTCGATCTTAAGAGGGTTTTGCAGCGAGTCGGCCAGATATTCGATGTAGTCGGGGCGGAAGAAATAGAACCCTTTGTTGCGCAGCACATTGGTTATGCGGGTGCGGGCGGCCGACAGTGAGTCGGTGCTGTATCGCTGTCCGCGGCGCAGATAGGGGTCGCGCACGGCTATCGAGTCGATCAGATGGTTGAGCAGGCATGTGTCGGGCAGAAACGTTATGGAGTCGAGTGTGTATGCCGGCCCTGTGAGGATGGTGTAGTTGATTTTGGCTTTTTTCGGGTTTTTCTGTGTGATGGTCTCGAATGAGGCTGAACCGCGGAAGTAGCCGTTGTTGTCGAGCAGCTCATCGACCATGCGTGTGCGCACTTCGGGCCTCACGTCGCTGACAAGCACGGGCTCGCTTACCAGCTTGTCGTAAAGCCAGTGTTTGATCCCTTTGCCCGGATCGTTCCAGTTGTTGTAGACCCACAGGCCCACAGGGAACGGAATGCGGTATTTCGCCGATTTGAAAAGGGCGTTGTTGGGGGGCACGCTTACTGCATCGGTCAGTTTGGCGCTGACTTCGCCGGGAATCTTCACCCCTTCGGGGGCTTTGATGGCTATGTTTTTCACGCCGATGTAGAGTTGTTCACCCTCAGGAATGCGCTTTGTGGTGGAGCAACCTGTAATGAAGGCTGCCACGGCAGTCACCGCCAGAGCTTTCAGCGCCAGCGCGACAGGTTTTATGTCAGTCAGCTTTTTCATCGTGGTTGTTTTTACCGGTTAATGTTGCGGATCTCTCTTTGCCTGAAGAGGGGATCTCAGGGGCGGGCGCAGGGGTGTTCTGCCCCGGACTTATGACGGGAACGCCCTGTTGCGCCGGTGTGGGCTGCCCGTTGTCAGGGCGTCTGCTTCGTCTGAACATATGGAAGATGTCGCTCAGACGCTGTATCTTCTTCTTGTAGACAAAACCTACGCCTGTCTGTGTGATCTCACCTTCGAGTATGCTCGCATATCCGGGGGGACG
>CAMWTV010000248.1 GCA_947177215.1 uncultured Muribaculaceae bacterium | reverse complement strand
ACCGTATGCCAACTCCGTCGGCAAGATGCGCCGTAACAGGGCCGTTTTTCGACGGTCCGTCGCCGTTTTGAGAAAAAGTCTCGGTGGTGAACTCTCCCTGTTTGCTTTCAATGGCGGCATCGCTCCGCGAGGCGTCGGGATGAGCTATTATAGTTCCGGTTATGGCATCGCCGGCTTCGTAATAGTGCCCCATCAGGTCGACAGATTTCCCGGAAAGAGTAGCCTCGAAGTTGTCTGTTCCGGGCAGATTCCGAGTCGAGACAGTGGCGATTCCGACATTGGCGTCGATAAGCCCCCACCTGAAACGCACGCTGTAATGAAGCGTTTCATCAGGCACTTCCCATGCGCCGGCCGAAGCCACTGACACCAGACATGCAATGGCCGGCAAGATTTTTCTTATCAGTAACGGTTTCATCTGACATTCAATTATAATAGAGATCTGTAAGCGGAACAATGTTGTCGGGCACAGGCCGGCCGGTTCTATGTGAGCAGACCAGCGCCGAGACATTTATGAGAGGGAGAGGATAATCTTTCAGAAACGTATTGGCGGTTCGCAACGCGAGCATCCCCCTGAGAGAGCCGATTGCTGCGGCATACATCAGAGCCATCAGCCTTGGGGGCAGATCCATGCCTGCCTCCTCAATCGACAGCTCATCATAACGGTCAATCTCGAAGTCAACGGCCACGGAATAGTCAAGCAGACGATGGCGCATCATATCGCGCATATATGTGTAGGCGGTCGTGAGCAACAGCGTAACAATTCCTTCCTGACGGCCCGGAAGAAATTTCGAACGCAGACTCACAGAAATCTCTCCGCCGTGATAACGCATTATCTCCCATCGGCTTAAACTTATTCCCGGCGGCACTTCGCGCACATTTGCAATTCTTATGTTATATTCCATATCTTTCACACAGAAAAAACACATCGTCACAGGCTTTGGTTCAGGATGTTGGCCGTTTCATCTGCCCCGGACGCAAATATCCGCGCCGATAGCGATTATTTGTCACTGCCCGATCGGTAACATCGAAAAAAATACGTAACTTTGCAGACAAACACATATATCACATTCTTAACACAATAACAGACAATGAGAAAAACAATCTCAATGCTGTTCATGTTGGTTATCACTCTGTTTGCGGCCCATGCACAGATGATGAATCCGGTAAAATGGAACGTGACCACCAACATGACCGGCGATGCCAGAGGTGAAGTTGTCATGACGGCCACCATCGAGCCGGGATGGCATGTTTACAGCAACGATGTAGACCCGTCAGTAGGCCCAACTCCTCTTGAACTGAACTGGACTTCGTTAAAAGGAGTGAAACTGACAGGCGGAATGAAGGCCGACAAAACGCCTCACCGCGAATTTGACAACATGTTCGAGGCCGATTTAAGCTGGTGGACTGAAAAAGTCACCCTTCGTCAGGCTTTCGAGGCCACAGCGCCTGATTTCGCCATTGACCTGACAATCAGATATGCAGCCTGCAACGACCAGAACTGCATCCCCCCCGCAAAAGAGACATTCAATCTAACCGGAACCGCAAAAATCGCAGCTCCCGCACCTGCGGCGGCCAACGAACCTGAGCCCGAAACCACGCCCGCAGCCAACGAAGAACCTGTTGCCGTGACCGACTCAGTGTCGGCAGCCCAGACAGCGGCCACCGAAAGCGAAGCCGGCCAGATAACATCCGACCAGCTTTGGAAACCGGTAGATTTCGATGCCGAAGAGACCGACGGCCATGACAGCTCTTCGCTCTGGTATATATTCATCACATGCTTCCTCGGCGGATTTGTGGCTCTGCTCACCCCGTGTGTATGGCCTATGATTCCGATGACAGTGAGCTTCTTCCTGAAAAAAGGGAAATCGCGTGCCAAATCAGTGGGCGATGCCTGCATCTACGGCATATCGATCATTGTGATCTATCTCGCTCTCGGACTCATAATTTCGGCCCTGTTCGGAGCAAGCGCACTTAACGCGCTGTCGACAAGCGCCGTGTGCAACATCATCTTCTTCCTGCTCCTCGTGGTGTTCGCAGTGTCGTTCTTCGGAGCGTTCAACATCCAGCTCCCGTCGTCGTGGAGCAACAAGATCGACTCTACAGCCGAAAAGACCACCGGCCTGTTAAGCATTTTCTTCATGGCATTCACCCTGACACTGGTGTCGTTCTCATGCACAGGCCCTATCATCGGCACACTTCTTGTCGAGGCAGCCAGCACAGGCGACAGCTTCGGCCCCGCAATAGGAATGTTCGGATTCTCGCTGGCCCTGGCCATTCCGTTCTGCCTGTTCGCCATGTTCCCGTCATGGCTCCAGAGCGCGCCCAAATCAGGCTCATGGATGAACACAGTGAAAGTGGTGCTCGGATTCATCGAGCTCGCACTGTCGCTAAAATTCCTCTCTGTGGCCGACCTGGCCTACGGATGGCACATTCTCGACCGCGAAGCTTTCCTCGCTCTGTGGATAGTTATTTTCGCTCTTATGGGGCTGTATCTGCTGGGGCAGTTCAACTTCAAGCACTATGGCCCGGCCGACAGCAGCATCGGCACAGGACGTTTCTTCCTGGCCATGGTTTCGTTTGCATTCACCATCTATCTTGTTCCGGGCCTGTGGGGCGCACCCCTCAAAAGCGTGAGCGCGTTTGTTCCCCCTCTGTTCACTCAGGATTTCAACCTCTACGGAGGAGGATTCACCGAATATGACGACTATGAGGAGGGTATGAAAGCGGCAGCCCGCGAAGGGAAACCGGTGCTGATCGACTTTTCAGGCTACGGTTGTGTGAACTGCCGCAAGATGGAAGGCGCAGTCCTCGACGAGACCAACGTGCACACCATGATCGAAGACAATTTCGTTGTGATAAAGCTCATGGTCGACGAGAAGAAGGAATTGCCCGAACCCATTACCGTGACAGAATATGGCAAAAAGATTACCCTCGACACTTATGGCGACAAATGGAGCTATCTGCAGCGCTACAAGTTCCAGGCCAATGCCCAGCCATATTACGTGATTCTCGATGCAAAGGGCGACCTGCTTTCAGGGCCGTTCTCATATGACGAGAATATTCCAGCTTTCACAAAGTTCCTCGAAAAGGGTATCAAGGAATTCGGCAAATAACCTGACCATAGCAAAAACAGACCGGCGGCGCGCTATCTCAAACGCACCGCCGGTCTGTTTTTTACTGTTACCGCAAATCAGTTTATTGTTGCCACAGCCGCCTCGTATTTCGCAACCGACGAGGCTTTGCGGATAGCTTTGAAGGGCTTGCGGCCTATCTCCGGTTCGAGATAAAGCCAGAACGGTTTTATTTTCATAAGAATCTGGGCATCGCCGCAAAGGGTTTCACGATAATGGGTGAAAATCATGT
>CAMWTV010000247.1 GCA_947177215.1 uncultured Muribaculaceae bacterium | reverse complement strand
GCCAAAGCCTGCATCCGGAAGTTCCGACTATATTTCGAAGGCACCAACCTCTTCTGCTTGGACACACTCAAAGATTTCGGTTTCGACCCCGAGATTTCAGATGTGCAAGGCTTCGATTACCCCCAGCACAGAGTGTATTCGATTGGCGTAAACATAACATTTTAAGCATTTGAACCCATGAAAATCAAAAATATTTTCCTCTTTGGCGCAATCCTCGCTGTCATGCCATCCTGCTCAGACTGGCTTGAACAGGAAAATCTCAGCTCAATGACAGCCGAAGAAACCTACTCAGGCAATGCCGGAATCGACGCCGTGGCATCAAACCTCTACACCCAACTGCCCTATTGGCAGGAATTCAACACCGACAGCGAGTCATACGACATCTGCCGCTGGGACGAAGCCATAAACAACAGCCAGTATTGGAGCTCGGCCGGAAACATATCACGCGACTATCGCGCCAACTACAACTACACACTCATCCGCAACATAAACCAGCACATCGAGAACCTTGCAACAGTCTCGTCCGGGAAAATCGAAGACAACACCCGTCGTTACTATCTTGCCGAAGCCAGATGGATGAGAGCCTATGTCTACTACCGCATGGCGGTTCAGTATGGCGGGGTTCCCCTTGTGACATCAGTCACACCCTACACCGACAATCCAGCCGAGCTCGCTGTGTCACGAAACACCGAACAACAGGTCTACGACTTCATCATAAGCGAGATGGATGCGATTAAAAACGATTTCGGACAATCATCCGTCAAGACACGCGCAACCCGCGGAGCGGCTCTCGCTCTCAAATGCCGTGCCGCCCTTTATGCAGGGTCTCTCGCCCGCAACTTCAGCATAAGCGCATCAAAGAATCTGAATCTCGCAAGCCACGCCACCGGCATTCCCGCAGAAGCGGCCGAAGGTTACTTCAGGAAATGTCTTGAGGCTGCCGACGAGTTCAGTTCGCTCGGATACACACTCTACGCAAAAAACTCCGACCTGGCGCAAAACTATTGCGAGGCATTCACCGTAGAGCCCGAAAGCAATCCTGAGATAATATTCTGCAAAGCCTACGACGGCAACAACGTGACAAACCACTTCACCACACGTGCCATCCCGCGGTCAATAACCGCTGCCGACCGCAACAAGTCAGCATGCCAGATAAACCCCGTGCTCAACCTCGTCGACTGCTACGAGCTCACGGCAAGCCGCTCCGTAGCTGAAATCGACGCATACCTCGGCGACGAACAGATTGAACTGATGACATCTTCTTACTCTTCCGAACACTACAATCTCTACGACTCACCTCTCGACATTTTCAACGGGCGCGATCCACGCCTCGCGGCCACAGTGATGCTTCCCGGATCGTCATTCCGTGGCAAAACAATCGACCTGCGCGCAGGTCTCGCCATCCCCGACGGAAACGGATACACCTTCCAGAGCGCAAAATCGAAAAACAACCTCGACGCTACATTCGACGGCGAGCGCATGACAGGCGAAGACGGCCCGCTGTGCGACGGCGATGGAAACTGGTACATATCTCACACCGGATTCCTGCTGCGCAAGCTCGTCGATCCCACCGCCGACAGCGAGCTTAACGGAAACAGCAAAGTGCCATACACAATCTTCCGCCTCGGCGAAGTATATCTCAACGCCTGCGAGGCCGCCTACTGCCTCAGCCAAATGGGTGTAAACTCTTACAACGGACAAAACACAACCGATCTGGCTCTTGACTATATCAACCGCATCCGCCAGAGAGCCGGCGGCACACAGTTCCGCCTCACCGCAGCCGAACTTGACTTCAGCCGAATCATAAACGAACGGCGGGTCGAACTCGCATTCGAAGATCACAGATACGACGATCTGAAACGATGGCGTTTGGCCGATACTATCTGGCATGCCGACGAAGGCAGCCCTACGGCAACACTCTACGTACTTTGGCCATACCGTATCCATGCACCGGGCACCGACATCCACGGCAAATGGTTATTCCGCAGAATGCGTGCCGCCAACCGAGCCAACAACGCGCTTATCTCGTTCAGCGAATCAATGTATTACAACACCTATCCGATGACCGAAGGCAACCCATACATCGAACCTAACCCATATCAGTAAACACCTCATGAAACTCAACAGAATAATCGCAATAACAACTGTTGCCCTGTCGCTCCTATTCACATCCTGCGACTACGACAACTACGAGGCACCGTCGAATGTATTCTCCGGAAAACTTGTCACTCCCGACGGACAGCCATTCTGCTACGATTCCAGCCAGACTCTGTTCAAATTCTACCAGTCCGGTTACGGAAAAGTTGACACAGGCACAAACATGCGCGTCGACAATAACGGCACATTCCGGCAACTGCTGTTCACCGCCGACTACAGTCTGACGCTCGTAAATCATCCCCTGCCGTTTGAGATCGAAGAGTTCCCCCCGCTTGAAGTCGGCTATGACTCCATACCCTACCACGTGACAGGCAATATCAGCCAGACCTTCACAGTGCGCCCCTACTACTTCATATCAAACATGAAAGCAGAACTTGAAGGCAAACGCATAAATGTCACTTTTGATGTCACCAAAAACACCGCCACAAAAACACCTGCGCCCGACATCATCAGAGCATATGTATATCTCGGCACATCAACCCTCGTCAACGGTGCCACCAAGTGTCAGCGCCTGATTCAGATAAAAGAACGACCTTCTCCGCAGACTCAGACTATGACAATAGGCATACCACTCGCTTACTATCGCGACAAGACATACTATGTCAACAACTACCGCGACTATGCCTTCATCAAGGTCGGACTCCTGCTCGACGGCATATCAGATTACGTCATAATCTCTGATCTGCTGAAAATCGAAAATCTGCCCTACTCGGTCGAATAACAACCGACAGTAATCCCTTCGCTTTAAAATCACCTACGGCAACACAGCAAACAACACCAAGGTTACTCAACTTAATTTTTAGACCTAATCATGAACAAAATTCTGACAATCACAGCCCTGGCGGTCATCACACTCTCGGCATGCTCCAGGTCGGCCAACGAAACCGCAACGGCCGCCACCGAAACCGGAACATACCGGAATCCGCTGTTTCCCGACTGCGGGCCTGATCCATGGACTATAATGCACAACGGCACATACTATTACACCCACACAATGAAAGACAGCATTGTTCTGTGGAAAACCAACGACATAACAGATGTGGCAAACGCCCCGCACAAAACTGTATGGATCCCCACCGATCAGTCAAACAAATATAACCTGTGGGCACCAGAGATACACAACATCGACGGAAAATGGTATATCTACTATGCTGCCGACGACGGAAACACCGACAACCACCAGCTTTACGTGCTCGATAACGTCAACGAAGAC
>CAMWTV010000246.1 GCA_947177215.1 uncultured Muribaculaceae bacterium | reverse complement strand
ATGGCCAGGGAGTGGGAGGGGATGGCATTGTTCTACAACGGGCCGCATTGCGGCGCTTCGGCTCCCGATCATTTCCATTTCCAGGCGGTGGATGCGTGGCGGCTGCCGATTCTGAACCGGATAAGAGAGGGGAAGAGAACGGCTTTCAGGGTGGAGGCGTTCGAGTGCCGTTCGGTTGACGAAGGGGTGGATAAGTTCCGCCGGGTGATGGCTGAATGCGGTAGGTTGAAGGAGAACGAGGGGGAGGATGAGCCGCGTGTGAATGTGATATGCGTCTTTGAAGAGGGGGGATGGCTTGTGGTTGTGATTCCACGCAGGGCACACCGCCCCGTTTTTTACGGAACGGGGCCGGACGAGTTGCTTCTCAGTCCGGCCTCGGTTGACCTCGGCGGGGTTGTGATAGTGCCCTCGGCCGATGATTTTTACAGTAAACTCACTCCCGAGATTCTGGAAGCGATGTTCGCCCAGACCTGCTATTGTCAGGAAGTGTGACGGATGGAAAGACGGTGAGACGCAGTTCGGTGCATCCGTAAGGCACGAGGGTTATGGTTTCGGTGCCGGGCAGCACGCGCGCTTTGCCAGGCTCGGGCAGGTTGGGATTGAGTCCGTCGGGGCCTATTTCCCATTCGATGCGGCGAACGGGGAGCGATATGCTTACAGGCGCCGCGGTGAGATCGAAAGGATAAGCCGCGGCGGTTGCCTTCGATGAAGTTTTCACTTTAAGCGGCTTTTTTATAAGGTCGGGATCGATGGCATAGTTGTATGGGCCCGCGGGGGTTATGTTCCAGCAGCGGAAGTCGGGATTGGCTGAGTGTTTTCCGCACATGTTGTTGTAAACGGTGTTGTCTTCGGTTTTGATCTGCGGTATGGCATAGGAGTAGAGCAGAGGCCCACGCTCTACATAGAAGCCTCCTCCGTGGGCTTCACAGATGCGGGTCTCCATGGGCAGCACGAGCGTTATCACATCGCCGTTGCGGAATGTGCGGTCGATGGTAATGAAGCTGTCGGAGCCAGGTGTGACGGCGGTTTTCCGGCCGTTTATTTTAAGCTGCGGACTTGAACACCATTGCGGAATGCGCAGCGACAGGGGGAAGTCGACCGGGCTGTCGGTCGAGATGCGGAATGTTATTTTGTCGCTGAAAGGATATGACGTCTGCTCATCGACGGTGACTTCTGTGTGGCCGATGGTGAATGTAGTGGTGTTGGGCGCATAGAGCGCGGCTACAAACGATCCGTTGCGACCACGCATCCAGAGGCGTGACGCGAATGCGGGCATGATGCGGTTTACATTTCCCGCGCAGCATTCAGTTTCGTGAACGGGGCGATAGGCCATCCATGTAGATCCCCGTTTGAATTCGTTGTTGTCGGATGTTCCGGTGGCTATGAGCTGGTTTGGCGATGAAAAATACTGGAGAGATTTAAAGTCTTTTGTCACGGCGCCGGGAGCTGCGTTGGATATGGCCCGCTCAATGCGGTCGGCCCATTCTCCGTTGCCTGTTACCTGGAGGAAATGACCGAGCGACCATGTGTAGTCGATTATGTCGCAGGTTTCGTGGGCGTTGTCAATGTCGCGTCCGAGGGTGAACTCGGCGCTCGAATATACGCCGTCGGGCAGCATGTGGTCGCGTTCGAGTTTTCTCTGGGCATTCAGCGCGAGTGACAGATAGCGACTGTTTCCGGTGTATGCGTAAAGCAGCATCGGAATTTTCAGCATTTCGGCGTAGGTTACTCCGTGCATGTGTATGGGGCTGTCGGACGCCGCGGCTTCGGCATCAAGCTCGAATCCGCCCCGGTTGTAGGCCTCCTCGGCCATTTCCAGCAGGCGCGGATTGCGGGTTTTGCCGTATGTCCACAGCATTCCCTCGAGGTTGAGGATGTGACGCCTGCCGCCGGTGAGCATTTCGGGGGAAAGCGAGAGGTAATTGCGCTCGAGAGCGTAGGGGATAACAGAGTCGCCGGAGACTTCAAACGCCGCCTGCATGGCGCGGAAAAAGACTGCCATTGGCCACAGTGACTCTATTTTGCTGTTTCCGAGCCGGCCATCAGGCGCGGCATTGGCTATGGTATGCTCAATGCCGCGTTCCCCTTTGTGTATCAGTGTGTCGTTGTCAAGCAGATAGCCGAGCCGCAAAAGTCCGTCGGTGTAGTAGGCGGTCTGCTCATATCGCCACCAGTCTTTAGCATAAGGGCTTTCGTTTTTACGCTCGATCTCGCCGGCCCAGAGGCATGTGTTGTAGGGGTAGTCGATTGCCTCGGGGTGGCCGGTGAGTCCGGAGGCTTGCCTGTGGAGATACTCTTTCAGCCATCCACGGGGCTTTATGCTGCCGATAAGCCCTTCGCTGAATTGTGAGAATTGCTGGGAGCGCGAGATAAGCGATCCTGCCAGTATTGTCAGGATTATGACTGCTGTGCGGTTCATGGCCGGTTTGTGAAATGTGATGTGATTTATGCTGGCGGTTATGGTTCGGGATTGCCGTATTCCCACTCGTAGTCGATGTCGTCGGGGAGATCGTCGCCGTCGTATTCCTCGTCGTCGGCCTGGGTGAATTCCTCGTCTTCGTCGAGAGCGGGCACGTTCTCGAATATGAATTCGTCTTCCTCGCGAACGCGGTGATGTCCGTCGAGCGGGCGGTGTGTTATGGGTGTCTCCTCAATGCGGTTGGCATCGTCGGTTATAGCTTTCCAGAGCACATCTTTCAGCTCGGTTATGCCTTCGCCGGTCACCGCCGAGATAAACACTGCGGGGAGGTCGGTGGGGAGGTCGGGCCTTATTTCGGCTTTCAGTTCCTCGTCGAGCATGTCGCTTTTGGAGATTGCGAGCACGCGCTGTTTGTCGGCAAGCTGCGGATTGAATTTGGTGAGCTCGTCGAGCAGAATCTCATACTGGGCTTTTATGTCGTCGGCATCGGCCGGAACCATGAACAGCAGCACAGCGTTACGCTCGATGTGTCTGAGGAAACGGAGTCCGAGTCCTTTTCCTTCGCTTGCGCCTTCGATTATGCCCGGAATGTCGGCCATTACGAACGAGCGGTTGCCGCGATATTCCACAATGCCGAGCTGGGGCTCCATGGTGGTGAAGGGGTAGTCGGCGATTTTTGGCCGTGCGGCCGATACGGCCGACAGCAGTGTTGATTTGCCGGCGTTGGGAAAGCCTACCAGGCCGACGTCGGCAAGCAGTTTAAGCTCAAGGATTATGCTTTTCTCGATGGCCGGTTCGCCCGGCTGGGCATAGCGTGGCGTGCGGTTGGTGGGCGATTTGAAGTTCCAGTTGCCGAGGCCTCCGCGACCTCCGCGCAGAAGCTTGATTTCCTGCCCGTCTTCGGTTACCTCGCAGAGAAATTCGCCGGTGTCGGCATCGAAGACCACGGTGCCGCAGGGCA
>CAMWTV010000245.1 GCA_947177215.1 uncultured Muribaculaceae bacterium | reverse complement strand
AGCCGCCGATAACATACTTGCGCTTTTCAAGTTTATAGTTCTTACGCATTTAACGTGATGAGGTTAGGCCTTCGAAGGCAAGGATTATGGCGAATGTGAGAAGCGCTGATCCGGCCGCACGCAGAAGCATTGTCAGAAAATTGAAAAATGTGAATGCCTCGATCATGAAATAAAGCATGCAATAGGCCGCCGTCAGAGTGCCCGCATATTTCATAAACACGGCAAGACCCAGAGAGCGCACCGACGGCTCCGGATTAGTCAGGTCATCCTGGCGGGGGAAATAAAGATGCAGCACCGGAGTGCGTATCACCGCCAGAACCGTGCAGGCAAGAGCGTTCATCCCCTGGGTATTGGCAAACACATCTATCGTCAGCCCGAGCAGAAACGCGAATGTCATAGTCCAGTTCACGTCAAGAGTCACAGGCAGCTTGAGGATGAAATAAATGAACACCAGAGGAATGGCCACCCCGAACAGGCAGATGTGGTTGAAAACCACAACCTGACACAGCACAAGAGCCAGAAACATAAGGGCGTATTTTATCAGTTCTTTTGCCATCCGCTATCCTAATCGTTTGCAGTTCGGTCTGACTCGACCTCTTTTATCTCCGCGATGTCGCGGTTTGATATGACTTTCACTGTCGACAGGGTGGTGAAATCTGTCAGCAGTCTTATGCGCAGGGTGTGGAAATTGTCGTCCTCCCCGCGGGTCGATCCCATTATAACCCCGACCGGAATCCCTTCCGGAAACATTGCCGAATAGCCCGAAGTGATTATCGTGTCGCCCTGTCTGAACTTAACCTGTTTCGGAAGCTCTTCGAGAAGGGCTTCCGACGGTTTCTTGCCGTCCCATATCAGCGAACCGAAAGCATCATTGCCACGCAGTTTGCACGATAGCCTGAAATTTGGATTCAGCAGCGATATGATCCGCGCATGATGCTTCGACACCACATTCGTCACTCCCACAACTCCGTTCTGGTCCATGACACCCATTTCAGGAGTTATCCCGTCGGCCGATCCTTTGTCGATCGTGATAAAGTTATACGGGCGTATAACACTGTTGTTTATCACAGAAGCTATCACAAAATCGAACCTGCCGAGCGAGTCGATGGCTCTGAGCGAGTCCTGCAGCAGGTTCTGCCTTAACATTCTGGCCTGATGGCGCAGTGCGATCACCTCCGATTCCAGCGCGGCGTTGCGCTGTTGCAGGTCTTCGTTGATGTCGCGCAGGTTGATGTAGCCTGTAATCTTGCTCGTGACATCATAGATGCTTGAAGCAACCGCTCCGGCCGATGTCAGATACACATGGTGCTGATACGGATTCTTTCTGAAAAGGAGAAAACAACTCGCCACCGCATAGATTGCAAACACAAACCATGCGCTGTAACGGATAAAAAAGTTGAGCAGATTGCGCACCTTCTTCTATTCGGGTTCTTCTGTTATATGCGAATTCGTCCCGCGTGAGGCGGGCGGTTAAAATCTCCAGTGGCGGCTATCCGGCCGGCTTGTGCTGACCGGATAGCCGTCAGTATCGTCAGCGGATAAGGAACGAGAAATTGTCGATGTTTTTAAGCGCCACACCAGTGCCTTTGGCCACGCAGAGCAGCGGATCCTCGGCAACATGGAACTGGATTCCGATCTTGTCGGTCAGGCGCTTGTTGAGGCCGCGCAACTGCGCGCCACCTCCGGCAAGCCATATCCCGTTGCGCACAATATCGGCATAGAGTTCCGGCGGAGTCTGCTCGAGCGCGCTCAGAACGGCTGTTTCGATCTTGGTCACGGATTTCTCGATCGCATGCGAGATCTCCTGATACGACACGGGAATCTCCATAGGCAGGGCTGTCATCTGGTTGGGGCCGTGCACGATATAGTCTTCCGGCGGGTTTTCAAGTTCCGTAAGAGCCGATCCAACATTCATCTTGATAAGTTCGGCAGTGCGTTCTCCCACCTTCACATTATGCGCGCGGCGCATGTGTCCCTGAATATCTTCTGTCAGGTCGTCGCCGGCAATCTGTATGCTCCGGTTGCTCACTATGCCGCCGAGCGATATGACCGCGATCTCGGTTGTGCCACCGCCTATGTCTACTATCATATTCCCTTCAGGCGCCTCCACGTCAAGACCTATGCCGAGGGCGGCTGCCATAGGCTCGTAAAGCATATAGACGTCGCGTCCGCCGGCATGCTCCGACGAGTCGCGCACGGCACGGATCTCCACTTCGGTCGAACCCGACGGAATGCCCACCACCATGCGCAGCGACGGCGAGAACCAGTTGCTTTTGGTGCTTGCCTTTTTTATCAGTCCGCGTATCATCAGTTCCGCGGCATTGAAGTCGGCTATCACACCCTTGCGCAGCGGGCGCACGGTGCGTATTCCCGGATGTTCGCGCCCTTCCATCATCTGGGCGTCTTTTCCCACTGCAATCAGTTTGTCTGTGCGGCGGTCGAGTGCCACGATCGACGGCTCGTCGATAACAATCTTGTCGTTATGTATAATGACGGTATTGGCCGTTCCGAGGTCGATGGCTATTTCTTTTGTCAGAGAGAATAATCTCATTGTCAGTCTTAAAAACATATTGACGGGGAGGGTGTACACACTCCCGTCAGGGGGTTGTTTGTTGGTCTATGAAAACTCTGTTCAGTGCTTGAAATGGCGGAAGCCGGTCATGACCATGGCAATTCCGTTTTCATCGCAATATTTTACCGTATCATTGTCGCGGATAGATCCACCCGGCTGTATAACAGCGTCGATTCCGGCGTTGTGGGCTATCTCCACGCAGTCGGCGAAGGGGAAGAACGCGTCAGAGGCCATTACGGCGCCATTGAGGTCGAACTCGAATGTGCGGGCCTTGTCGATGGCCTGACGCAGAGAGTCTACTCTGGATGTCTGGCCTACACCTGCGGCGCAGAGCTGTTTGTTCTTGGCCAGAACAATGGCGTTGCTCTTGCAGTGCTTCACAAGCTTGTTGGCAAACAGAAGGTCGTCAACACGGTCGGCGGCAACAGGTGTCACGGTCACAGTTCTCAGATCCTCCGGTGTCTCACGCTTCAGATCGCGTTCCTGCACAAGCGCTCCGTTGAGCACCGAGCGGAACTGGCGGGTGGTTGTCAGAGGCTCTTTCTGGCGCAGAATTATGCGGTTCTTCTTCTGTTCGAGAATACCAAGGGCTTCCGGAGCATAGTCGGGAGCTATGATGACCTCGAAAAATATCTTGTTGATCTCTTCGGCCGATTCTCCGTCGATCGGACGGTTGCAGATAAGCACACCTCCGAATGCCGATACCGGGTCGCCTGCCAGAGCATCTTTCCATGCCTGGAGCACTGTTTCGCGCGAAGCCACGCCACAGGCGTTGTTGTGTTTCAGGATCGCGAATGTCGGTTCGTCGAACTCCGACATCAGCGACACTGCAGTATCAATGTCAAGCAGGTTGTTGTATGAG
>CAMWTV010000244.1 GCA_947177215.1 uncultured Muribaculaceae bacterium | reverse complement strand
TTCGCTTTTGTCGACAGCTCAGAGTGTGTGGCAGACTCGAAAATAGAAGGGGAATGGATGTCATGGGGAAATGTCTGCCAGCTTGCGTCAGGGGGACTTCTGGCCCGCGACCTTGCGTCGGAAATCGACCGGATCTATAATGTCTCGATGGCCTGGAAAACTTATGACCGTGAAGGGCGCAGACTTTATAAGATCAAACATTATAAGCCGACTTTCAGGTTGCGCGATCTGAAAGGGTGGGATGTTGATTTCAATGACAGCAGATGGCTTAACGTGGCCTGCGACAATGAAGACAATTTCTGGTTTAAGTTCCGTCGGCTGATTCCGCGCCGCCTGAGGCTTCATAAACGTTAATTCTGCGTGCCTATGCCAGGTTCAGAAAATAGAGCGTGTGTGCTTGGAAATGGTTTTTCATGCCGGAAGATATTGGCCATAGTCGGGCCGACGGCTTCGGGAAAGACCCGGCGTGCGGTTGATGCAGCCGTTGCCTTGAACGGCGAGATTGTCAGTGCCGATTCCCGTCAGGTTTACCGTGGAATGGATCTGGGCACAGGAAAGGATCTGGAAGATTACGGCAATGTGTCATATCACCTGATAGATGTGGCCGATGCCGGCGACAAATATAACCTGTATCAGTATCTTCGCGATGCGACATGTGCCTTGGCTGATATTTCGGCACGGGGAAAAGTTCCCGTTGTTTGCGGAGGAACCGGATTATATGTCGAGTCGTTGCTGAAAGGGATGAGGCTGCCTGAGGTGCCTGAGAACAGTGAGCTGCGATCGAGTCTGAGCGGGAAATCGCTTGATGAGCTCAAGGCCATTCTGGAGCAGATGAAAACGCTTCATAATGACACGGATCTGGACACGGTTAAACGTGCAGTCAGGGCCATTGAGATCCAGACCTATTATAGAGACCATCCCGATGAGGCGGTGGGAGTGAACTCTCCCGAGCCGTTGCCGGCGGTGATTGTCGGAGTGGATATAGACCGCGACAGCCGCCGTGCCCTTATCAGCCGCAGGCTGAAGAAACGGTTTGAAGCCGGAATGACATCGGAGGTGGAGCGATTGATCTCAGAAGGGGTGGCGGCTGAAGATCTGATATACTACGGCCTTGAATACAAATATGTCACTCTGTTTGTTACAGGGGCTATAAGCCGTGAAGAGATGGAGCGCGGGCTGGAAACCGCGATCCATCAGTTTGCGAAACGCCAGATGACTTGGTTCAGGGGGATGGAGCGGCGTGGATTCAGCATCAGCTGGCTTCCATATGATCTTGATGCCGATGAGTTTACTGCCCGTTGTGTCGAGCTATATAACGGGTCTCTGCGATGAGTGGTTTAAGAACATGTCTGACTGTAGCCTTGTTTCTGTGTTGCCTTATAACTGGAACCGGGCTGAGTGTGGCATCCGAAGGGTTTGAAAAGAATCTGAGGCTGAAACCCGGACAGAGTTTTTCTTTCTCGCCCACGGAGGGGTTGTCAGGTTCTGTTATCGAGGTGTGTTGTGAAGCTGCCGGAAGCAAGCGTGCGCGTTCGCCCGAGAAATGCAATTGGCGTATTCAATGGGCTGATGCGTCCGGCCGTACGGTAATGAGGGCATCGGTGTCGTGGGGCAACACATCGTGGGGCGACCAGTTCGACCGGCGTTTTCTGCAGGTTCAGGTTGATTCGGTGACATCTTCAGGAGAAACTGTAGAGCTGCTGTCGGTGCCTGTTTTCA
The DNA here is from genome assembly GCA_947177215.1 of uncultured Muribaculaceae bacterium. Classification (GTDB taxonomy): domain Bacteria; phylum Bacteroidota; class Bacteroidia; order Bacteroidales; family Muribaculaceae; genus UBA7173. Next base: position 1,788 of record CAMWTV010000244.1, on the reverse strand, counting down.
AAGATGTGAATCTTTATGGAGGGGCAAACACCCTTGTGGCCGAGGTATGCAACGGCCGTATTGTTTTCAGCGTAGGCTCAGAGGCGCTGAACTATGTTGGAGAAGTCGTTTTTCCGGCCGGAGCAGAAAGCGTTGTTCTTGACGGGAACCGGGAACTGACGGTCGATTATATCGCGTGGAGAGCTGATGCAGATCCGGCCGATATGCTCCTCTCCGGCATGACCCGGGATGAGATTGACCGGTATCTTGCAGGTATCACATTTACGGCTAATTCCCCGGTCGGTTACTGGGAGTTTCTTGACAGAGACACCGATTCCAGATATGCCGAACTTGGCGGGCGCTATAAGCTTGCCGTGATTCCCTCGAAGCTGTTGCCACAGGGAGAGGCATACAGTAGGGGGGCGTATGCGGTTTTGCTTATTTCAGGCGAGATGGTAAACGGCAGCCGATGGCGCCCTATGATGATAAAGGGATGTCTTGAAGAATCACAGTTTGACAGGCATTATGGACTGACATGGATTGACGCTATGATGAAGCCTGTGGAAAACGAGACATCGGCAGATCTCAGCGATGATGGGGCGATACTGACATTGAATTTCCCGCTTATGAAATCGAAAATACGTTTTGCCAGAATGCAGTGAGATTTCCCGACACTGCTGTAAAGGCAGTCAGTCGGTGATGTAGGAAACATTTCCTGAGGCTATGTCGTATGATATCTCGCTGTCGGTCAGCGTCAGACTATATGTCTTGCTATTGCGCGCGGCCACATAGACCGACGACAGGTTTGATGTGGAAGTCAGATACTGGTAGAGTTTCTCCGGCATCTTGTCGTACAGAAAGATTTCAGGCAAGGTTGATCCGCGTCCGTTTACAGATATCCATTCGCCCGAAAAATCAAAACTTAGCGATGCACTGTCGCGAAGGTCTACGGTGTAGATGCCGTTGTCGAGAGAGGTTGCCGAAACCGCTGTTCCCGGGTAGTAGAGCGATATGAAGTTGTTTATGTTTTTCGGAAGTGTTACGGTGATGTCGGCATTATCGTCGCTGCATGATGACAATGCTGTTAACGCCAGAAGAAGAGCGGTTGTTGATGTGATGGTAAAGAAGTTCGCCATACTGTTGAATCTATGCTTTGAAGATTTAACAGTATGGCGAACTAAAAGTTTATGAACTCTTACTCTAAGTGTAGAGTGGCTTTATTCAAATATATATGAATAGTTTGAGATAAGTTTATTCAGCTTTTCTCCATGTATGGGAGCAAGGTTCATTCTGGCGTCATCGTTGTCGGTAAGATTAAATCTGTTGGCGTAACCTTTGTTAAGAGCTGATTCAACACATTCGAGCGCTTTCTCGGCCTCTCCGGCCTGGGCATAGAGGCAGGCTGCCGTGTAGTTCACACTTCCGTCGGTGTCGATGTTCTCACGCAGAATCTGTTCGGCCCATTTGATTGCCTGATCGGTCTTGCCGGTGAAAAGAAGGCTGAATCCACGCAAAGACGAAGGCTTCGACCAGTCGGCGTCAACGTCAAGCATACGTTTGTAAAGAGCCTTGGCGGCAGCATCTTTTTTCAGGCCATCGTTCTGAGCCCATGCCTGGAGCATGTAGTTGTAGGGTGAGTTGGGATTATCCATTACCATCTCTCCGAACAGCTCCGAAGCTTTCTGGAATTTCCCGAGCGAAAACAGCGCCAATCCTTTCTGGGCGGTAGCCTCCTGACTTTGCGGCAGCTTTTCCAGAGCAATGTCAGCGGCCTGGAGAGCCTGGTCGTAACGTTTCTGCGCACGGCAT
>CAMWTV010000243.1 GCA_947177215.1 uncultured Muribaculaceae bacterium | reverse complement strand
CCCGTGCCCGACGCAGGGTGAAGGAGCTGGAAGACAAGGGTATTCCGGCCAGCTATGAAGATGTGCTGGCAAACATTGAAAGCCGCGATTATCAGGACGAGAACCGCGCCGAGAGCCCGTTACGACGGGCCGATGACGCGATTGATCTTGACAACACCCATATGACGATAAGCCAGCAAGACCAGTGGCTTCTTGACCGCTTCAACGAAGCTCTGGAAAAACATTGCGGCGATTTTTCAAACTGACGGTTATGGACAAGCATGTCGAAATAGACGCCGATTCGGGATTCTGCTTCGGGGTTGTAACCGCGATAAGAAAAGCTGAGGAAGAGCTGACCCAGACCGGTTCGCTTTACTGCCTCGGCGACATTGTGCACAACAGCGACGAGGTGCAACGCCTGTCAGACAAAGGGCTGAAAATCATAACCCACGAAGATCTGAGCCGCCTTCACAACGTGAAGGTGTTGCTGCGCGCCCACGGCGAACCGCCATCGACTTACAAGACCGCTGAAAGCAACGGGATAGAGATTATCGACGCCACATGTCCGGTTGTGCTCCGGCTCCAGCAACGCATCAAGGCAAGTTTTGATGTTGACCCCTCTGAGCGCCCCCAGATAGTTATATATGGCAAGAAAGGACATGCGGAAGTCAACGGACTCGTAGGCCAGACCCACGGTGAGGCTATAGTGATCGAGAACACCGACGAACTTGACAAAGTTGACTTCAACAGGCCGATAGCGCTCTATTCGCAGACCACAAAGTCGCTTACAGGCTTCAAGGAGGTGATCGAAGAGATAAGCCGGAGAATGGCGCCGGGTGTCAGATTCGAAAGCTACGACACCATTTGCCGCAGGGTGTCGAACAGAGTGGAAAATCTTCAGAAATTCGCAACGAGCCATGATCTGGTGCTTTTTGTAGCCGGCAAGAAAAGCAGCAACGGCAAGGTGCTCTATGCCCACTGTAAAGAGGTGAACCCGAACACACGGCTCATAGCCAACGCCGAAGAGATCGAAAAGGACTGGATCGACAAAGCCGCCAGCATAGGGATATGTGGAGCCACCTCTACCCCACGCTGGCTTATGGAGGATGTCAGATGGAAAATTTTGTCGCTTTAGACGTAGAGACGGCCAACAACGAGCCATCGAGCATATGTGCCATAGGTGCCGTGAAAGTTACCGACGGCATTATCACCGACCGCTTTTACAGACTTGTAAAACCGGAACCGGAATATTATTTCCGCTATTTCACAGAACAGATTCACGGAATAGACCGGGAGATGACAGCCGATGCCCCGACGTTCGATGTGGTGTGGAGAGAGTTGCACAGGATGATAGGCCGTCTGCCGCTTGTGGCTCATAACAAACGTTTTGACGAAAAATGTATAAGAGCCGCATTCAGGGTTTACAGGATGGACTATCCCGACTACCCTTTTCTGTGTACGGTCGAGAAAGCCCGGCGCACGATACCACGTTCGGCATGCAGTTCATTCTCTCTGCCAAACCTATGCGATTTTTTAGGGATACCATTCAACAACCATCACAATGCTCTGGCTGATGCAGAGGCATGCGCCAAAATCGCATTGGCTATTTTCTAAAGAAACAAACTAATCATGAAACACTTACCGAAACACTTGCAGTCGATTACAGTCTGCGTTGCCATTATCATGACTCTTGCGGCTTGCAACAGCGGAGGGATAAAAGTGACGAAAGAAGATATGTCGGCAGCCAGAGAAGCCGGACGTCAGCGGGCAATGGAGCTGACTCCCGCAACCGCCGCCGATACAATGCTAACAGAAATAAAGCTTCTCGATGTGCGCGAGCGGGAGAACAGACTGCGTTCACAGGGGCTGAACAAGTTGGCAGACACCTATATTGAATCGTTTCTGGCAACTCTCGACTCGGTGAATCCACAGCTGGCGGAACACCTGCGACAGCTATAAGGCTCAAAGAGATGTAATGTCGTGAACTTTTGGCGTTAAAAAAGCTTTATTATTGAAAAGACAGCTTTCATTACAACGTGGGGATTTCAAGGTTGTGTAATCCAAGGTTATCCCAAACCACAAAGCTGACTCTACTTCGGTTTTTAACGACAAAGGATATGAAAAAAATGGGTGCTGCCCTGTTCTGGACAGGATTTATACTGACAATCGCCATTATCATAGGCTATATAATAGTGATGCTTATAAACGTGACCACCTATACATCATGGATTGCGTCTCTGTTTGTGTGTGGGGTTGTGATGTCGGGTGCAATCCTCATGCTGATCGGACGGGCTGTGGAACGCAAAAGCGGCGATGAAATCTGACAAGGGGGATGTAATGATATGCCCCGACATGATACACAGCAGATTTTCACCAAGTTTCCATATGGCGGCTTTGAGATATGGGCCGGATTTGCTATTTTTGCAAAAACGGAATAATCGAAGAGAATGAAAACAACATTATCACACCTGCCCGCCTTGTTTACGGCCGCGGCAGGCATAGCAGCTGCAATACCGGCTTACGGACAGGTTAACATCAGCCATATAGACCGGGCGGCAATGCTGCAGACAATAAACGGGAGCACTCCTGAAAACGCAAGGGCGCGCAGCCTCAGGGCAGTCGTGTCAGAAAACAATAAAATTGACGTATTGATCACCATTGCCGGTGACGAAACCATAAACGCGCTTGAGGCCGAAGGCTTTGAGCCAGATGGCCGCGTAGGGTTGCATCTCTATGGAAAAGCTCCGGCCGACAGGCTGGAGGCAATCGCCTCATGTGAAGGGGTAACAGCCTTCTCGCTTGCCAGAAACCGCTCGCTGCGCAACGACAAAGCCCGTTATGCGGGAAATGTTGCTCAGGTTCAGAGCGGCGACGGCCTTGAACTTCCCTACAACGGAGCAAGCGTAGTGGCAGCTATCACCGACATGGGACTTGATCCCAACCACATCACATTCAAAGACAGCGAAGGGAACACTCGGGTGAAACGCCTGTGGAACTACTCAGGACGCTTTCCTGTGAGCTATGACGATACCAATATCACAAGCTTCTCAACCGACGACCGCGACGAAACCCATGGCACACATGTGTTAGGCACGATGGCCGGAAGTTGCACCGATTCAGAGTCAGGCAATGACTATCACGGAGTTGCGCCAGAAGCAGAGATAGCGATTGTGTGCGGAAGCGCGTCAGACAACGACCTTCTCGACGGGATCAAGAGAATAACCGAATATGCCGCCAGCCAGAACAAGCCAGTGGTGATAAACATGTCGCTCGGCGATAATTTCGGGCCGCACGACGGTTCCGACACATTCACATCAGCGCTTAACGAGCTGGCTGCAGAAACTCCGATATTCGTTGCCGCCGGCAACGAGGGCGCAAGCAATGTGGCCCTTGTAACCGAACTGACCGAGGAGAAAAACAGCGTCAGGACACTGATGTCGGCAAATGACTACACAACATCATATTATGGCAGCTACGGGGCATCATACTTCAACCATGGAGTAGGATATATCGACGTATGGAGCCAGGACGAGAA
>CAMWTV010000242.1 GCA_947177215.1 uncultured Muribaculaceae bacterium | reverse complement strand
ACATGAACCTGAACATATCGCGCGACCTTCATTGCTTCACGATGAGGGCCAGCGTAATTCCCGTCGGGCCATACAAATCATATAATTTCCACATCTCAGTCAAGTCATCGCTGCTGTCAGATCTCAAATATGACAAACGCTCATCGACATCAAACGGCATAACATGGTATTGACCGTCATAGGATGAAGCCGGCCCGACAGCATTGACATTTTCACACACAAAACCTGATGCCGCCTCCAACATTTAGCCCGCGGACGATGTTGTAGATATAGATTTCCGAAGGCTCCGAAGAGGGACGAAGCCGCGGAAAATCTGTCACGTTTCGCTATTTATTTTGAGATCATACAATTGTGAAAAGGACTGTAAGATATATATTGAAGGCCCTTAAATGGACTGCCATAGCCGTAATCGGTGTCGCACTGTTGCTGCCTGTATTGCTATACATGCCGCCGGTGCAGGATTTCGCCGTGGGCAAGGCGCTGGATATGCTCAACTCCAAAGGAGACATGAACATCCGCCTTGGCAAACTGCGCCTTACATTCCCGCTTGAACTCTCCATCGACTCGCTCTCAATGACAACTCCGGGCATGGAGATTGCCGCATCTCACGCCGGGATGTCAGTAGGGGTGCTCCCGCTGCTGACCGGTAAAGTCAATGCCGGGCTTATCGGAGTGAAAGATGCGGTTGTAAACATAGGCACCCCCGACTCATCGCTTTACATGCGCGCCCGCCTGGACAGAGCCGGCGTCAGAGACGCGTCCGTAAGCCTGCGTTCGAAAGAGATAGGCATAGGGCTCCTCACCGCATCAGGCGGCAATGTAGAGCTGACAATCACCCCCGACACCGTGATGCGCCCCGACACAGCTTCGGCTCCTGTCGAATGGGCAATAACACTTAAGAAAGCTCAGTTGCGCGACATTGACTATAACATGAGCATGCTGCCGACGATAGCTGAACTTGACTGCCGCCTTCCGCTGGCCTCGCTCACCGACGGAGAGATTTCGCTGTCGCGCAACAGAATCAACATCGGCGAACTCGCCATATCCGAAATCGACGCCCGCTATCTCACACCCACGGCCGAGTATCTGGCGGCACATCCGGCGCCCGAAACAGCCCCTGCCGACTCAGCCGACACCACACAGTCGGCCCCATGGGAGATCCATGCCCGCAGGCTGCGTCTGGTCAATTCCCACGCCATTTACGCCACAGAGGGAGCCGTGCCGGCGTCAAACTTCGACCCGTCCTATATCGAAGCCTCCGGAATCAGTCTTGAGGTCGATTCGTTCTATAACCGCGGACAGGAAATCACCGTGCCCCTGCGCCGGTTCGCAGCGCATGAGCGATGCGGCATAACCCTTCGGGCCTCAGGCACATTCAGCATGGACTCGACCGCCATGCACGCCTCAGGATTCCGTCTGTCAACACCGGCCTCGTCGATCTCTCTCGACGCCATGATGGGGATGCAGGCCGAAAATCCGCCTCTTTCGGTGGCGCTTGACGCCTCGCTGGCCATGGAAGATGTGGCCCGGCTCACCCCTGCGGCCATATCGCCCGTAATCGCGGGAATGCCGCAATATGTGCCACTGCTGCTGACAGCCGACATCTCAGGACACATGGACAACCTTCAGATACGCAAAGTCAGCGCCGAGCTGCCGAGATATATGGATCTCTCGCTTAAAGGCGCCGTGGCCGACTACGCCGACTTCGACAAAGCCCGTGGAGATATAGAGCTTACAGGCAGAATCATCAACGGCAACTTTCTGAAACCAACGCTGCTCGACGCGAAGATGCGCCGTCAGGTCAACCTGCCTCCGATGCGCATAGCAGGCGCAACCACCGTTGACCGCGGCCTTGTCAACGGAAACCTCAAAGTCTTTACCGGAAACGGAGCCGTAGCCCTCGACGCCATGTGGAACAACCGCCACAAAGCCTACGACATTGATCTTGACATGAACGAGTTCCCGATTCAGAGCATTCTGCCTCTGGCCGGAGCACGCAACTTAACCGCCACCGTAAAAGTCGACGGCACGGGGATAGATCCGTTCTCGCCCAAGACATCGGCCAATGCCTCAGTCAGCCTCGACCACGTGGAATATATGAACCGGGAATACACCGGAGTGACACTCGACGCCGTGCTGGGCAACGGACATGCCGATGTAACGGCTGTGTCGGCCAATAAACCCGCCAACTTCACTCTCAAAGCCGCCGGAAACCTGGCCGGCGAGACCTACGACTGGACTTTCGACGGCGACATCAGGCATATCGACCTCAAAGCGCTTGCGCTGTCCGACACCACCGCCGACGGATCGGTGAAGCTTTCCGGTTCGGCAAGCTTCCGTCCCGCAGTCACCCCGACACGCCGCAATCCCGGACGGCCGATGGCAATCAGCGCCGACGTGAATGTGGCCGACTTCTACTGGCACATGCCCGGTGATGCCGTAAACGGCTCCGACATAAGGCTTCGGCTCGACGCCGGCGACCATGCCACCGACGCCACCCTTGCCAACCACGACCTGAGCCTTGACTTCTCGGCACCTGTCAGCCTCGACACCCTCATGACGCGGTTTTCTTCAGCTGCCGGACACCTGCAGCGCGACATGGCACGCCGCCGCCTGGCCATCGACTCTCTTCAGCAGGCCATGCCTCAGTTTGTGTTCTCGCTCAACGCCGGCACCGACAACATAATCAGCAACTATCTCTCGGGCCGCGACATCAGCTTCTCGTCGCTTGCCGTCAGTCTCGCCAACGATACAGTGATCAACGGCAACATCCTGGCCGAGAACCTGAAATTCGGCAAAACCGCGCTCGACACCATAACCCTCGCCCTGCACCAGAAAGGGAGCTACATGCTCTATGACCTGACAATGAACAACAGGCCCGGAACCCTCGACCAGTTCGCACATGCCCAGGCCAGAGGCTACCTCAACGCCGACAGGCTCGCACTGCTTCTGAAACAACAGAATCTCGAGGGAGAAACCGGCTATAGCATCGGCCTCATGGCCTCCATGACCGACAGCACCACCGTAGGGCTGAAGTTCGTGCCCTTCCACCCCATTATCGGCTACAAGGAGTGGGAAATAAACCGCGACAACTTCATCCGTTTCAATCTGGCCAACTACCATCTTGACGCCAGCCTTGACCTGCGCAACGAAGTCAGCTCGCTCAGGCTTTTCACCGACCATAACGAAAGCAACGATTCTGTGCAGGAAGACATTAACCTGCAGCTGGCTGACATCAAACTGGCTGACTGGCTGGCGATAAACCCGTTTGCTCCGGCAATAGCCGGCAACCTGTCGGCCGACATTCGCTTGGGATGGCATAAGCCCGACATCAACGGCTCGGGCACCGTCCCCCTGGCCGATTTCACCTACGGCAAAGAGAAGGTCGGCGATTTCGGCCTTGACCTCGGCGTGAAAACCAACACTTCGGGCACAGTCAGCGCGTCGGCCGCACTCAGCGTAAACGGGGTGAAAGCCATGACCGCCACCGGAAACCTCAACGATTCCACCGCCGCCAATCCGTTCATGCTCGATTTCTGAATGATAC
>CAMWTV010000241.1 GCA_947177215.1 uncultured Muribaculaceae bacterium | reverse complement strand
GTGTTGATATAGTCGATGTCGGAAGGCTTCATGTTGGCATCCTCGAGAGCGCTTTCCATCGAGATGATGGCACCCAGACCTTCGGGGTGGGTAGCGGTGAGATGGTATGCGTCGGCCGACATGCCTCCGCCTGCAACTTCGGCGTAGATCTTGGCACCGCGTGCTTTGGCGTGCTCGAGCTCCTCAAGAATGAGAACAACCGAACCTTCGCCGATAACAAAACCGTCGCGGCTCTTGCTGAAGGGGCGCGAAGCGGTTTCAGGCGAGTCGTTGCGGGTCGACAGAGCGTGCATCGAGTTGAAGCCGCCCACACCAGCGGGATATACGGCTGCTTCGGCACCGCCGGTCAGCATCACATCGGCTTTGCCCAGACGGATGAGGTTGAAGGCGTCGATAATTGCGTTGTTAGATGAGGCGCAAGCCGAAACCACGCCATAGTTAGGCCCGTGGTAGGCATACTCCATCGAGATGTGGCCCGATGCGATGTCGGCAATCATCTTGGGAATGAAGAAGGGGTTGTATTTGGGCCCCTGCTCGGCGTGCATGGCATAGTATCCGGCTTCCTCCTCGAATGTGTGAAGGCCGCCGATACCGGCTGCCACAATCACTCCCACACGGTTGCGGTTGAGATGCTCATCTTTTTCTATGCCTGAGTCTTCAACAGCCTGACGGGCGGCAACCATTGCATATTGCGCGTAAAGGTCGAGCTGACGGAGCTTTTTGCGGTCAAAATGCTCTTCACCTTTGAAGTTTTTAACCTCACAGGCGAATTGTGTCTTGAAAAGCGACGCATCGAAATGCGTGATAGGGCCGGCTCCGCTCACGCCCGCCAGGGCATTTTTCCACGTTGTTTCAACGTCGTTGCCGATGGGGGTAATGGCGCCAAGGCCGGTTATAACTACTCTTTTAAGTTCCATTTTCTCTATTGCGTGATAAGAGTGATTTCGGCCGGTTTCAGTCAGAAGCCACATTTTTCAGCAGCTACAGGCGCGGCACCGGGGCATACGCCTGGAAATCAGCCCAAACAGGTGTTGCATGTGGCCTTTCAGCCCCCCTGATCCACCTTGAGTGCCTTGACACCCGGGCAGATTCTCACACCCTACTCTAAATGATTAAATAGCCCCGGAGTTTCCGGGGCTTTATGTCTCTCTGCGGCCGGGGAATGGCTTAGGCCTGAGCTGCTTCGATATAAGAGATAGCGTCGCCTACAGTTGCGATGCCCTCAGCCTTATCATCGGGAATTGTGATGCCGAATTCTTTCTCAAATTCCATGATGAGCTCCACAGTGTCAAGGCTATCTGCGCCGAGGTCGGTGGTGAAAGCGGCAGTTTCGGTCACTTGATTTTCATCTACGCCCAGTTTGTCAACGATGATGGCTTTAACACGAGATGCAATTTCTGACATAATAATTTAGTTTTTGTGATTTTTGATTATTCTGTTTTTTGCGGTGCAAAGTTACGTAATTTCTGAGAACTACATCACCATTTGCGCCACAAAATTACAAAAACTATTTGAAATTTCGGCCAATAATTGGAGAAATTTTTCCATAATCTGCACACGGCTTGTGTCAACAGACCTCCCACACTCTTCTCAGAGAGGATAGGGATAAGTTATGTCGTGAAGGAAAAGCGGGCCGGGAGGCATCGATGTGCCGGCCGAACAGCGGTCTTTGGCCTCGATTATGCGCCTGAAGCCTTCGATGTCGGTTTTGCCCCGCCCCACGTCGACCAGTGTGCCCACCACGGCCCGCACCATGTTGCGCAGAAAGCGGTCGGCGGTTATCTCGAACACCCATTCGGCACCTCCGGGAGTCTGTTCCACACCGTCAAGAGGCCTCCACACAGCCTTTGTCACATGGCAGATATTGGTTTTGACATCGGTGTGCAGTTTCGAGAACGAAGTGAAGTCGCTGGTGTCGGCGAGCAGCGCGGCGGCTCTGTTCATGGCCTCGAAATCGAGTGTTTCGGGAGCTTTCCACGACAGGCCGCCCGCAAACGGGTTCTTCCGCGTGTGGGCGTAATAGTGATATGTGCGGCTTGTGGCGTCGAAACGGGCATGGGCGTCGGGGTGCACCGGAATGACGCGCCTCACGGCTATCGCCGGCCCGAGAATCGAGTTGAGGGCCCTGACCAGCTTCCGGTCGTCAGACACAGTTTCAGCAAGGTCGAAATGGGCAAACATTTTAGAGGCGTTCACCCCGGCGTCGGTGCGTCCGGCGCCTGTCACGGCCACCGGATACCGCACAAGGGTCGACAATCCCTGCTCAAGCGTTTCCTGCACACTCACGGCGTTTGGCTGAGTCTGCCATCCGTGATAGGGCGCGCCCAGATAGGCGAGTTCCATGAAGTGTCTGCGCATAGCCTGATGGGTCTTGTCAGGATTTTTCGAGATATGTGTAGCCATAGAGCCCCGAGCGATAATTGCTGAGGAACTCGCGACCCTCTTCGGGGGTTATCTTGCCGTCTTTCATGGCTTTGGTAACCCATGTCTCCACATTTCTCACAAGTTTCTTGGGGTTATACTGCACATAGTCGAGCACCTCGGCCACAGTCTCGCCGTCAATCACGCGGTCAATCTCATAGTGGTCTTTGTAGCAGGAAATGTGCACAGCGTTCGTATCGCCGAAAAGGTTGTGCATGTCGCCCAGAATCTCCTGATATGCGCCCACCAGGAACACCCCTATATAGTAGGGATCGCCCGATTTCAGCGGATGCACGGGGAGCGACGCTCCGGTGCCGCCACCCACTATGAAGTTGTTTATCTTGCCGTCAGAGTCGCAGGTCATGTCCTGGAGGGTTGCCGTGCGCGTGGGTTTCTCGTCAAGGCGCGAGATGGGAATTACGGGAAACACCTGGTCGATGGCCCATGAGTCGGGAAGCGACTGGAACAGCGAGAAGTTGCAGAAATATTTGTCGGGGAGCATTTTCGAGACCTTTCTCAGCTCCTCGGGCGGATGTTTCATCTGGGCGCCGATGTTGCCAACCTCGCGGGCTATCTCCCAGAAAAGTTTCTCGACCAGGGCGCGGTTGCGCAGGTCGATCATGCCGAGCGAGAACATGTCGAGCACCTCCTCGCGAATCTGGAGCGCATCGTGCCAGCTCTCGAAAATGGTCTGCTGGTCAAGCTTGTCCCATATCTCGTAAAGTTCTTTCACCAGCTCGTGCTCATCGCCTTTCAGCTCCTCGTTGTCTTTCCATTTCGGAAGCGATGTGGTTTCAAGCACCTCCATAATCAGCACCGAGTGGTGAGCCGTGAGCGAGCGTCCGCTCTCGGTTACGATGTTGGGCTGCCGGAGCCCGTTTTTCTCGCAGGCGTCGACAATGGAATAGATGGCGTCGTTGGCATACTCCTGTATCGAATAGTTCATCGAACTCTCGCTGGCGCTTGAGCGGGTGCCGTCGTAATCAACCCCGAGTCCGCCTCCGATATCCACATAGTCGATCTCGAAGCCCAGCTTGCTGAGTTGCACGTAAAACTGCATGGCCTCGCGCAGGGCGTTCTTTATGCGGCGGATCTTGGTTATCTGGCTGCCGATATGGAAGTGAATCAGCTTCAGC
>CAMWTV010000240.1 GCA_947177215.1 uncultured Muribaculaceae bacterium | reverse complement strand
GAACAAGATGGCCGAGCTCGGCACTCGCATTGCCCATGTCGACGGCGGTGTGCCGAACATCCGCATCACTTTTCCCTCCCTAAAAGAGGAATATATCGGTGAGCTGATCTACTTCTTCGAGAAAGCATGCGGCATCTCAGGTTATCTCCTTGAGGTAAATCCGTTCAACCAGCCGGGCGTTGAGGCTTACAAGCGCAACATGTTCGCCCTGCTTGAAAAGCCCGGTTACGAGGCCGAGACAGCCGCTATCAAGGCCCGTCTCTGATAATCGCGTCTAACCTGAATTTTTTAACCTCCCCGCCCGAGCCACTGAACGGCTCGGGCGGGGAGGTCGCTTTTTCGCTGATTTTCTGAAAAAAGGGATGAATGTCTATGATATGAGTGAGATTTAAGTTAATTTTGTGGAGAGACATTTCCTTTTATCTACCATAAAAATTCATAACCGACTATGAGATTTAAAATTTTGGCCATGTTATGGCTTGCAGGCGCGGCCTTGTCGGCTTCAGCGCAGTCTAAATCATTTCTTGTGGCCAAGTTCAAGGCGGGCGACGATACCGCGCGGAAAGAAGCCGGTTACAATGACAAAGATTGGCAGACACTGAAAGTTACCGATGTGTGGGATCGTCAGGGTGTGCCCGCCTCGACCGATTACGGATGGTATCGTTTTCATTTCGATGCAGCCCCGGCTTCTGAGGCTGACAGGCAGAAAACCGAGGGCGACAATTACCTGTATGTGAATCTCGGCCCGGTCGATGATGTCGACGAGACTTATCTTAACGGCACACTGATAGGAAAAACCGGCCGTTTCCCAACCGACGAAGGGGGATATGCCTCAATGTGGAACACTCCCAGAAAGTATCTCGCCGACAAGAAACTGCTTAACCGCGGCGGCGACAATGTTCTGGCTGTAAGAGTCTACAGCGGTGGCGAGCCCGGCGGCATTTTCCGTGGTCCGGTCACGGTTTCGACTCCGCGTAATCTCGACGGCACAGCCCTGACATTTTCTGAAAAGGAGTCGAAAGGCACGTCGAAATGTGTAATCACGCTCTCGAATGAATTTCCATGGACAGTCAAGGGAGTGCTTGAAATCAAGGAGGCCGATCTGGAAACAGGGAAAGTCGGAAAGACCATCCGCCGCAATATTTCGGCACGTCCCGGAAAAAACGCGGAAATAGCCCTTCCTTACAACATAAAGTCGCCGGTAAAGATGTTGGTCACCTTTACCGATTCAAAGAGCGGAGAGATGCTTAAAAAGGCTTATACGCCCAAATATATACTGACACCTCCGGCCCCTGCGGCTCCGCGCTTCAACACGGCGCCGGTTTATGGAGTCCGTCCAGGTTCGCCGGTACATTTCCGTTTCGGTGTTTCGGGCGATCGCCCCATGACATTCTCTTCGGCCGATCTGCCTGAGGGGCTGACACTCGGCGCTGACAACGGCGTTCTGAGCGGCAGCATCGGTGATTATGGCGACTATATCTTCACTGTGAAGGCCACAAACGCCAAAGGGTCGGCCGAGCAGACATTCACCCTCAAAGTAGGCGACGCGATCGCCCTGACCCCTCCGATGGGATGGAACTCATGGAACTGCTGGGGTCTCAGCGTGTCGCAGGACAGGGTCATGTCGAGTGCCAACGCTCTTGTCGACAAGGGTCTGGCCGACTATGGTTATTGCTACATGAACATTGACGACGGCTGGGAAGCGCCATACCGCAACGACGACGGCACGATAGCCGTGAACGAGAAGTTTCCCGACATGAAGGCTCTCGGCGACTGGCTGCATGAGCGCGGACTCAAGTTCGGTATATATTCATCGCCGGGCGACCTGACCTGCGGAGGCTATCTCGGTTCGCTCGACCATGAGCTTCAGGATGCCGAAAGCTACAATTCGTGGGGTGTGGATTATCTGAAATATGACTGGTGCGGCTACTGGCGCAAGCATGCCACACAGAAAGACCGTAACACTCTGGCATCGTATATCCGTCCCTACATGCTCATGGGAGAGTATCTGCGTCAGCAGCCACGCGACATTTTCTACAGCCTCTGCCAGTATGGAATGGCCGATGTGTGGAAGTGGGGACATACGGTCGATGCCAACTCGTGGCGCACCACAGGCGACATCGAAGACACCTGGCAGTCGCTTTACAGCATCGGATTCGAGCAGCAGCTTGATCTGGCGCCTTATGCCGAACCGGGCCGCTGGAACGACCCCGACATGATGATTGTGGGCAAAGTGGGATGGAGCGACAATCTGCGCGACTCGCGCCTGACGCCCGACGAGCAATACACCCACGTGAGCCTTTGGGCGCTTCTTGCCGCCAACATGCTTATAGGCTGCGATCTGGCCCAGCTCGACGATTTCACTGTCAGTCTGCTCTGCAACAACGAGGTCAACGCCGTCAACCAGGATATTCTCGGCAAACAGGCCACATGTGTTGTCAGCGACGGCGACCTGCGCATCTGGGCACGTCCCCTCGCCGACGGCTCAACAGCAGTAGGCATTTTCAATGTCGGCGACGACGATATAACTGTAAATCTGGCCGATTATCTGCCCCGTCTGGGCCTGAAATCGCTGAAGACCAACCGCGACCTCTGGCGTCAGAAAGATCTGTCGACAACCGATCTGGTCTATCCGGTCTCGACCCACGCCGTGCGTTTCCTTAAAGTTTCCTGATTATTCCGAATCATAAAAAATATCGCTGTGACACACCGCCATTGCGGCTGATGTCACAGCGATATTTTTTATGGTTCAGAGTGTCAGCGGGTCACGGTGTGGCTGCCTGCACGGTAGATGGTCGGTGTGGTTTCGCCCGGCAGGGTCACTTCGGCCACAGCGCCGGCGGGTACGGTGAAATTCCATATCCATTTGTCGCCTTCATAGCGCCAGTTGCTCTTTATCTGCCCTGCGGCTGAATTGTAGGTGGCATCGACGAAGCCGAGACGGCGGTCGGGCAGCGGCTTCATGATTATGCGGCGGAATCCCGGTTCGGAGGGGTCAGACGCAATGCCTGCCGCTGTTTCCCACAGCCATTCGCACACGCAGCCGTAGGCATAGTGGTTGAAGCTGTTCATGCCCTGCGGGCCCATACCTTTGTCGATCATATAGCTGTTCCAGCGTTCCCATATGGTGGTGGCGCCGTTGTCGACAGAATAGAGCCAGCTTGGGTTGTTGCGCTGGAAAAGCAGCTCGTAGGCAATGTCGTTCATGCCGTTTTCGGTCAGAGTGGGCATGAGGATTGATGTGCCGAGAAATCCGGTCTGCAGGCAGTTGCCGTGGGCTGCGAAGTTCTCGCGCAGGCGCTTGATCATGTTCTCTTTGGCCTGACCTTCAACAAGATTGTTTCTGAGGGCGAAGATGGCCGGAGTCTGCATGGTGTTGAGAATATCGGTCTGGAAGCTTCCGTCGGGCGTAAGGAAATTCACCCGCAGATAGCGGCGGGCTTCATCGGCCATGGCCTGATATTTGGCTGCATCGCGCGCGGTGGCCTTGGCCATGTCGCGCATCATCTCGGCGTCCATCAGCCAGTAGCAGGCGCTCAGATAGTTCCAGTATTCATA
>CAMWTV010000239.1 GCA_947177215.1 uncultured Muribaculaceae bacterium | reverse complement strand
GAAGCTCATTGTTTCCGACAGCGTGTTCTCGATGGAAGGCGACGTGGCCAAAGTGCCCGAAATGGTAGAGCTGGCTAAAAAATACAATGCCCAGATCATGATCGACGAGGCCCATGGCATCGGCGTGTTCGGAAAAGGTGGCCGCGGACTGGTAAACCACTTCGGCCTGACCGACGATGTTGACCTCATCATGGGAACATTCTCCAAATCGTTCGCATCGCTCGGTGGCTTCATCGCAACCGACAAAGAGATAACCAACTTTCTCCGCCATCATTCCCGTTCCTACATTTTCACTGCTTCAATCACGCCCGCGTCGACAGCGGCGGCTCTCAAGGCCATGGAAATCATGCAGGCAGAGCCCGAACGCCAGGAACACCTGTGGGAAATAACCAACTTCGCACTCGAAGGATTCCGTAACATGGGATGCGAGATCGGACACACATCAACCCCGATCATCCCGCTGTTCATCCGCGACGACTTCAAGACCTTCGCCATTACCCGCGATCTCTTTGAAGAGGGTATCTTTGTAAATCCGGTGGTGACACCCGCCGTTGCTCCTCACGACACACTCATCCGGTTCAGCCTCATGGCCACTCACACCCACGAGCAGGTTCAGGAAGCTCTTGACAAGATCCAGAAAGTGTTCCGTGCCCACAATCTCATCCCTTAAAGCACCGACAGGCTTTACGGCCGTTTTCACCACAACTGCTAACTGACATTTGTCATGAACAGAAAACTTTCGCACGCCGCAGCCATAAAGATCGTATTGGCTGCGGTTGCCGTTTTATCGGCACCACAAGCCACAGGCACATCGCGCTATGCCACCCGTCTGCTCGGCTACAGACCTGCTCCCGGCCAGTTCATGAACCTCGAGATAACCACCGATTCGCTGGCAGTTCTCGGCCCTGTCGACTCTGTTTCCGACTCCGACGAGCAGGCCACATCAGGTCTTGTATCGCTCGGCAACTTCGGAGGCTACCTTATCCTGGCCTTCGACACTCCGGTTGAAAACAATCCGCAAAACCCCTATGGAGTCGATTTCACCATCTTCGGGAACTCCATAGGCCTGTCGTCATGCGAGCCTGCGGCCGTACAGGTAATGGTCGATGAAAACGGCAACGGCCTTCCCGACGACGGCCCGTGGCTTGAGCTGGCCGGAAGCGACTACTGGCTGCCGTCGACCCGCCACAACACCGTGTTCACATATCAGAACCCGCTCTACAACGTAGCTCATCAGGTGCCGTTCACCACAAACCACTCTACATCGGGAGCGGTTCTGACGGCCGACACACACACACAGCCCTATTACCCCGATCCATTTCTGTTCGAGTCTGTTTCAGCAGAGAGCTACTCGCTCGAAGGCAGTCTGATTGAAGGCGCGGTCGACATGCGCAATCCGCGCAACATAACCTTTCTCAAACAGCCCGCATTCGGTTACGCCGACAATCACCTTACACCCTCTTCGATAGCGCTGTCAGGGCCGCGTAATCCCTATTTCGCCGACGAAAACGGAGCGCCGGCCGACGGCTTCGACATATCATGGGCCGTCGACGGACAAGGCAACCACGTCGAACTTGAACGCATCGACTTCATCAGGATTTACAACCCCATGTCGATAAACCGCGGATGGCTGGGAGAAACATCACCTGAAATAGCAGGAGTGGTGATAACCGAGCCCGACCCCAATTACACTCCGCGCGATTACTGGCTCAACTATCTATATGCTCCCTCCCCCCAGGTGGCAAAAGGAACAACCGTAAAACTCACCGGAATACTGTTCCGCAACGGGCGTCCATGTCCCGATGCACCTGCTGTCTACACCGTGTCTGATCCGTCGGTAGGCACTGTCGACAGCAACGGCAACTTCACCGCTCTGGCCGAAGGCAAGACAACCGTTACATTCTCGGCCTCTGACGAAGCCCCCGCCGATGAGATCGAAATCTGTGTCACTTCGCTCACAGGGGTGGGAATCGACTTTAACAACAAAGCAGCCGCATCGGCAACCGCAACCTGCACTGTCGGCGAGAAGCTGTATATTCCTGTTGTAAGTCTCGACAATTCACCCGAACTGTTCGGCACCTCAGCCTCGTCAAACCGTTACTCAGCCGACACTTACACATGGTATAACACCCGGCCTTCGGTTGGCACAGTCGATGAATGCGGCACCTTCACCGCCCTGAAAAGCGGATCTACAGTTCTCACTGTAGAGTCACAGACCGACCCGTCGTTTTACGCCGAAATAAAGATAACTGTAAAAGAGCCTGTCGATGTGAGCCTGCGTGCAACCGAACTCACATTCACCGACGAAGCTCCCGCTGGCAACCTGACCGACAGAATGCTGTTCCGCACCACCGACAACTCCACTGTCATCATCACCTCGGCCGTTCCCCGCAGCGCCGATCTCAACTTATGGCTGAAAGGAAACCGCATATGCTATGACTTCTCCCCGCTCTCTTCGTTCAGCGACATTCTCGACATCGAGGCCACCCACTGCGGGAAAAACCTGTCGTTTGAAATACCCGTCAGCTATACGGCACAGACCTCGGCAATCGTTGACACGAAATCGCTTCAACAGCAGTCATACACAATTTTCGACCTTACAGGCACTCCGGTTGCAAACGGGCAGTTCTCTTCAGAAATCGCTCTTCCGGCCACCCTCCCGAAAGGAATATATATTCTCAGAAGCGGCGATACTTCCATAAAAATACATAATTAACATTTTTAAATTTTTACACGCACCACCCTCTACAAGCCCCAGAACGCCACTTCAAATTAAAAATATGCCGTATATACACACGCATCGTTAAGATTCATCGCGTTTACCCCCCCATTTGCTTAACATTCCAAATTTTTATTATACCTTTGCATAAGTTGATAACATATTAGCAGAGGTATAATGTCACGCATAGCCGAAAAGCTCCGACCTACCGTCCCCAAAGTTCTCACAGCTTTGGGCATGACCATGTTGGCCTTCATGCTTTCGACCGTGCTCATGGCTCCGTTCTCGTTTTCTGCGTCGGCCTTCCTCTCCAACCCCGAAAAAAGCGACTTCGCCATAACCGACTTCTACAGCATCGTGGCCGACTCACGTCCGGTCAGATCAATCGACGATGAGATAGTGATAGTTAATCTCAACGGCCTTGACCGCGACGGCATAGCCGGAGTCCTTGAGCTGATGCCGCTGCTCGATCCGGCAGCCGTAGGGCTTGATGTGGCTTTTGTAGAGCCTCGCGACAACGACACCCTGCTGCTCGATGCCATTGCCGCATGCCCCCGTCTGGTCATGCCGGTATCGCTCGTTCACAACCCATCCGGCAACGACTTCTCGCTTGGCGAAATCTCATTTTTCGCCACATCGGCAGCAGCCGGTGTGCCGCTTGGCGCAACCAACCTGCCCGCACGATATGCCAAAAGCACCATCAGGGAGTTTCAGACATTCTTCCCCCTGTCATCGCCCGTAGCCTCCTACAGCGACTCGATACCGTCGTTTGCCGTTGCAGTGGCCGCAACAGCGCGCCCTGAACAGGCCGAACGGCTCTTCAGGCGCGGCCGGAGTCTTGAAATGATCAACTATCCCTC
>CAMWTV010000238.1 GCA_947177215.1 uncultured Muribaculaceae bacterium | reverse complement strand
TGACCAGTTCGCGACCATATCCCGGAGTCTCGTATTTTACATTTACCCAGCTGCGGGTTGGGAATGATCCGGTCCAGAGAGGAGACGCGGCGTAAAGGAGGAGGCGTCCTTTCAGAGCCTTGCATATTGTGGCTGAAGCACGGCCGATTTCTGTTGTCTCCACATTGGCTGGAAGCACTTTGGCGGCTTCGTCAAGCCAATTGACAATACGGTCGACACAATAGTCGAAATGGCTTCGGCCCGGAAATTCATCCTTTATGGTCGATGTCTCATAATAATGGTCGATGATGGGAATCGGGCCATAGTTTTCCAGCAGACGGAAATGATAGTAAGCGCGGAGGAACTTGATTTCGGCCTTCCATCTCTCGCGATCGGCAGCCGTCACCTCTTTCGGGTTGGTGCTGTCAAGAATCTCTTCAAAAAGATTGCATTGGCCGATAGCATTGTAGGTCACAGTCCACGGAAGCTGGAAAATCCCGTTGTTTGAAACAGATGTGGCCGACAGCTGGTTCCACGCCGTTACCTGCCCCAGACGTCCCCATGCCTGCGGGCATACAAACTCGTCGGTCGACGCCTCGTGTGTTCCGAGTGTTCCGAAACCATGATTGCTGTTGACACCGGAATAGCAGCTGTAAAGAAAATCAAGTGCATCTTGTTTGTCCTTCATCGTGTCAGGGATATCGGCGGTTTCTGGTGGAACCACATCGAGATAGTCACAGGCGGTAACTCCTACTGAAAAGAGCAGAGCCGTCGCGACAAGTTTCGAATAAATCTTGATATATGATTTCATCTTATGTTTCATGAATAATGATGCGGTTTGAATCATTAGAATGTGAATTGAGCACCGATATTAAACGTGCGCTGCAGTGGGTAGGAATAGTAGAACAATTCAGGATCCCATAGCTTAAACGGACCCCAGCAGGCGATATTGTCGCCGCTGAAATATACGCGTACGAACGGAAATGTATAGCCCAGTTCCAGGGTCTTGAAGCGTATGAATGAGCCGTTACGCATCCAGAATGTGCTCGGCACCATATTGTTCTGCACCTGCGATGGAGTGGTACCCAGACGCGGATAGGCGGCGTCGAGGTTATTGCGGTCAACGTGATAATAGTCGTCGGCTATAAACGACATCAGGTTTCGGTCCTGATGGAAGTCATCCGCGCAAAACGACGATATACCGTCAATCATGATTGTGCGGTTTGCCGACCCGCTGAAGAATACACCGAAATCGAGTTTTTTCCAAACCACGTTGACCCCCAGACCATATTGGATACGCGGCTGGCGGCCATATCTCGAGATCATCACTTTGTCGTCTTCGGTAATCATACCGTCGCCGTTGACATCGCGATACTTTATGTCGCCAGGCATCGGATTACCCCCCAAAGGAGCCTGTGACGGTGAGTTCAAGATATCGGCCTCGTCGCGAAACAGCCCCTCGGCGATGTAACCATAGGTTGCCGACAGAGGTTTTCCTGTCTGCGTCTGCCATACATAGGGATAATCGGGCTCGTCGTTGTAGACGTATTTGTTTTTTGTGTATGTAAAGTTCCCACGCACATCGACCGAAAGGTCTTCGGTGAGATTTTTACGCCAGTTAATGCTCAGTTCTATACCCTGATTATCGACTTTACCGATGTTTGCCCAGGGTGTCGAAGAGGCATAGCCTAACATCTCGGGCCATGAGCTGCGTTTCTGAAGAATACGGTCACGACGGTCGTGAAAATAATCGAAAGTGATATTCACCTGATTGAACAGTGACATGTCGAAACCGATATCAAATTTTTTTGCGCGTTCCCACCCCGCATTGGCCACAACATACTTCAGGAAGGCCGGTCCTGAGAGCGAAATAGTCGAGTTCGCACCGAGATACGGACCGGTTGTGAAACTGCCGCCTCCGTTGAGATTCACCTCATTGCGGTAGAGGAAGTGTGCTGCCCCGGCCAGCAGACCGGTCTCGTCTGAACCGACCAGACCATAGCTTCCGCGTATTTTCAGATGATCGATATATGGATTAATGACCGACCACCAATCCTCGTTGCTTGCAACCCAGCCGAGCGACACTGCCGGAAACAGCTCGAAACGGTGTCCTTTAGCCAGACGCTCCGTGCCGTTGTAGCCGAAATTGACCTCGACCAGATAACGGCGGCTGTAATCATATGTAAAACGGCCCGAGAAGCCTTCATTGCGATTGGGAAGCACATCGCTGCGAAACTCACGCAACATGAACATCAGCATACCCGACACGTTGTGAACCTTGTTAAACTGACGGTTATAGTTCAGACGGGCATCGAAATAGAAAGTGCGGTCGTTGAAGCGGTTGATGGCGCCTTCCGCGATATAGTCAGTACCCTTTTTAAGGCTTTCGAGCTGGAAATATCCCGGATCGGAGGGATCATACGTGTTATCCATCACTCTGTAATAGTAAGGCTCGATGGTATTCGTATAGGTCGAGTAGGCGTAGCTCTTCATATTGACAAGAGCAGTCAGACTGAGACCCTCAGTGATGAAGTCAAGCTTCTGGGTTGCTCGGAGCGAGGCATTTATCGTTGCATAATTATTCTCGGAATAAGAGCTCATCATGTGGGCATAGGGGTTGACATTAAGTCGGTCGGCAGTCTTCACCGAGTTACCGAAGCGTATATGGTCAACTCCTTCTTCCGAAGGATAATATGCAGGAAAACTTACAGGATTCGAGTTATAGACATCATCGAAAATTGTTGTCAGCGAGGTACCCGGCCCTTTGCGATTGCCGAACTGTGCGTTGATATGGAGATCAACAGTGGTTGATGTAGTAGGTTTATAGCATATATTGTTCTGAAAAATATAGTTCCAATCGTTGATATTGGCGTCGAACGAATATGTTTTGGGAACTTTGAGAATACCGGAATCGTGGTTTACCTGCAGACCCATGTAATAAGTCACTTTTGAGCCGCCACCGGTAAGGTTGACATTGGCACGCTGGTTGTATGTCTGGTCGCGGAACATAAGGTCATACCAGTCGACATCAGGATAAACATAGGGATTTTCACCGCTGCGTGTGCGGTCAATGGTCTCTTGCGAAAAACGCACGGCAGAATTGGGATTACGGGCAAGCTGAGCCTCGTTATAGATTTCCATCCAAGTCGGCCCATCAACATACTCAACACGCTTTACCGGCTGCAGCAGCGAAGCCTCAACCGAAACGTTGATTTTTGCACGTGTGTTTTCCATACCTTTTTTCGTGGTTATAAGCATGACACCGTTTGCTCCGCGGGCGCCATAGATAGCCGTGGCCGACGCGTCTTTAAGAATTGAGAAACTTTCGATCGACTCTGCAGGCAGACGGTTGAGATCAGCAGTCGAAATTTCGATATCGTCAAGAAGAATCAGAGGAGTTGCGCGGCCGCCGAAGGTTCCGACGCCACGAATATAAAACTCGCTGACGGCTCCTGGCTCGCCGGAGGTAGTAGAAGAGATCACACCGGCAAGTTTACCGGCAAGGTTTGAGGTCAGCGACGATGAAGGGGCACGGAGCTCGGCGCCTTTTATGGCAGCTATAGAGCCGGTAACCGTAACCTTTGACTGAGTGCCGGCGCCAACCACAACTACTTCCGAAAGAGCATTGTTGGCTGGCGATAACGCTATGTCCAGCAC
>CAMWTV010000237.1 GCA_947177215.1 uncultured Muribaculaceae bacterium | reverse complement strand
TGAATGGATCATTAACCACTTTTTAAAACTCTATAGATCTTGATGCGCTCCGTGAATGCTGTATGAAACATGGAGTGAAACGGCTGTATGAAAAGGGGGAACTATTTCTGAAAGAAGGTGATATTTGCTCAAAAATCGCGCTTATAGATAGCGGTTATTTCAAATATACCGTAACCGACAGCAAAGGACGCAGGCATGTGGCCGGCTTTGTGTTCGAGCAAGAGTTTGTGGCAGATTTCAGCAATTCTATATCCGGATTGCCATCGCAGATAAGCATTGAAGCAGGCAAAAACTCGGAAGTGTCTGAAATCAGTATCGATCAGTTTAAAGAAATGGTCATAGAAAGATTCCCGGAAATGGAAATGAACATTATGCATGTGCTTTTCCGCGCTATCTACACTCGGTTTCTCGACCTCTACCGCATGACTCCGACAGAGAGATATGAGCAGATTCTCACCTCCCATCCGGCTTTGCTCCGGGAGGTGCCGTTGCGCGACATAGCATCATATCTGCAAGTGTCGCCGATACATCTTTCCCGGATAAGAAAGGCTGTGATCGAACGGGAGAGACGGCAACAGACCGGAGCGGGTAAGAGAAAACTGTCGTAATCTTGGCCGCAACCGCTCTGACAGCCCCATCTCTACCAAAAAATAAAGCAAGCCTTGTGTCAGGATTCGGAATTTCAAATCTGACACAAGGCCTTGTTTATATCCATGCCTTACGGCAGATCAGGAGGCCGCTGTTTCTTCCGAGCCGTCAGCGTCGTCTTCATCTTCATCGTCGATCCCCTTGCGGTCTTTGTTTTCATCGGGGTCGTTAAGCGGCTCGTGGGTCTGGAGATATTCAGCATAGAGGTCGAGCATAATCGAGGGGTTCTCGGCAAGCTCCTTGCGCCGCGCTTTGGCATCTTTCCCCTTATAGAAAGTTGTCTCAATCAGTTTCTTGAGCTCAGGGGCCTGTTTCTTGAGATAGTTGAGCAACAGGGCTGCTGAATGTTTTCCTTCAACCAGGATCGGGAAAGCGCATTTAGCCCCGTTGAACTTCACACCTATGGCAGGCACATATCTGATTCTGACCTGCTGCCCGCCTTCCTGCACGGTTACAGTCCAGCGGAGAATCTTACCGCAGTCGGTGCGGTCGAGCTCCTGCGCGAAGCCGCGCGAGCAGTTGTTGGGCTTAAACATGCGGGGTGTGCTGATATACTCCGACACGAAAACAGCTCCGTCGGGCCATGCTTCAGTAGCCTCAAGGAAACGGTATTCTTTCACATCCTTTGAACTGTAACGTGTGGTCTCACCGCCCTTGCGTTCTTTACCGACGTTGATATACTGCCTTATAGTGCCGGTTTTGGAAAACATGTTTTTCAGGCCGGTCTTGAGGTCGTTGCGCAGGTAACCGTCGACTTCGGTTCCGTCGACAAGAGTTATTTTAACATGGCTTGATTCGGGATTGTCGTCTTTGGCCGCAGCCACGGCTACCGCCGCCATAGCGATGGCGCCACATACAAAGAATTTCAGTTTCATATGGCTTCTGTTTTAAGGGTTGGCAGTCAGTTATAATTCATTATTGCGGGGGATTGTAGCCACCAAGCATGCGTATGGTCACCGAACGGCTTTTGCGGCTTTCGGCAATCTTCCGGGCAAGCTGCGGATCATCGGCGACAAAGGCCGCTACCTGACGGCGGAAAGCATCGTCGGCCATTTTGTCGGTCTTGTCAAACTCATAGACCGTGCCACCTTTGTCGACAAGAAGAGATAGCTTGCCCCGGGCATTCATGCCTCCGTTTCCAGCCAGAAAATAACCGTCGGATGAGAATGCGTAAACGGTTATGTCGCCGGCCGACTCAATTTTCCAGCACCATCCGTAGTCAGGATGATAAACGATGGTGCGCACCCTGTCGGCCCGTGTGCGCTGCCACATCTGCACCGAATCGACTTCGGCGCCACTGAACACCTCAATCTCTTTGGCCCGGTGGGTCAGTGCGTTTTCGATAACTACCAAACGGCCGTTCTTTTTGTGCGGAGTGCCGATGCGGTTGCTGTCGCTGACTTCGATAACGCGGCCTGTTTTCAGATAGACGCGTCCACACACCCGCTGGACAACCTTGGTTGCCGAAGCGTCGGGTGCGGCGGTTGCCAGAGCCGCAATCAGAATCAGTAAACACGACAGTGGTCTGATAGCATAGAGTTTCATAGGCATGATGTTTTTAAGTTTATGTTCCAAGCCGTTTTATCGCGACATGTCGGCTTATGGCTGACCGTCAAGAGGTTCGTGACGCCCAGACTGAGGTTCGCCGGCATACCACCACCCTACCCCGTAATCAATATACCGCCCGTCGGGAAGATATTCAAAGCGGGCATCATGCTCGAACACATCCATCGTGGCCACTCTGTCGGGAATTTCAGAGAAGATAGGGTTAGCCTTGCAATAAAGCTCACAGAAGGCGATTGAATTACCGAAGGGCGTAAAATCGACCGACCGGATATTGTTGGAGGTTATATCGAGAATGTTGAGCATGTTGACGGCCGGATCGATCTGAAGCTCGCTGATGTTGTTGAACGAGCATAGAACCCAACGCGTGTCGGGGTTTCCGGTAAGGTCGAGAGATGTCAGGCGGTTGTCGGAGCAGTGAAGCTGTGACAGCTTTTTGAAGCCGCGCACATCGAGGCTCTCCAGACGGTTGGAGTAGCAATAGAATTGTCCGAGCACATGGCGTTGTGCCGTGACATCAATCTCGGCAAGATTGTTCTCATAGCAATAAAGCCGCGACAGTCTGGAACATCCGGTCAGAACAAGCGAAGTCAGCTCATTTTGGCCGCAGTTGAGCAGGCTCAGCTGAGAGCAGCCGGTGAGATCGAGCGAACGGAGACGGTTGCCGTAACACCACAATGAGGTCAGCCGGCTGCGCACCGGCGGCAGTTTAAGCTCGGTGAGCGAGTTTTCATAAGCCGAAAGCTCTTCAAGAACGGTGCAGTCGGTGAGATCGAGCGTTGTCAGCCGGCAGCTTTCAACACGCAGTTCTGCCATGGCATAGTGGCCTGAAAGGTCTATTTCGGGCAACGGATTATAACCTACATGCAACTGACGCAACGACGGACAATCGGTCACATCGACCTTTGTGAGCTTATTGGATGTCAGCTCGGCATAGGTCAGGAGCGGGCAGCCGGAAAGATTGATCGAGGTAAGCTCGTTTTTGGTGAGTTTTACAAATGTCAGCGCCTTGCAGCCCGACATGTCGAAGTGCCCTTTAAGATAATTCTCGGTAAGCCACAGCTCGAGTTTTCCGCCTGAATATTTCACCGACGAGCCCCACTGATTTATAGGGAGATCGCTGCACCACCGCTCGCGGAAACGCCAGTTTGGGCCATCAGTCTCATTATAAAGGCGTATCAGAAACTGGCGCACCTCCTCCTCATCGGGCAACTCGATCTGTATGGAGGGCTGTTCGACAGAGATTTCAAGCGACGCTTTTCCGCATGTTACAACCAGCGTCGTTGTGCGCGCCGACTGAGTTGTGTTTGCCAGAGCTGTGTAGGTTATCTCGTTAAGGCCGGCGGCTCCCTGATAGGCCGAGAAGTGTCCGTTTCCGATCTGACGGGAATCGGGAACCGAAGCTTTCCACTCGCCCGAGGAGATGAAACGCACTGTTACATGCCCCCCTTCGGCGGCG
>CAMWTV010000236.1 GCA_947177215.1 uncultured Muribaculaceae bacterium | reverse complement strand
GCCTCGGGAATACGGAAAATCGAGAAATTCACCGATCCGTAAGCGCGGTGGTCATAAAAATTGGGCAGATGCGAGAAATCATATTTCTTGGAATGCTCTATGATAAACAGCGATCCTGGCGCCAGCAGGGCCGACGCAAGCACTTTCTCAGGAATAGATCCGAACTCAGGCAGATCATAGGGAGGATCGGCAAACACAATGTCATACGCCTGTCTGGCCGAAGCCACAAACCTGAACACATCGCCCCTTACAAGCATATGGCTGTCGCCCGCCTTCAGCTCGCCGGCCACCTTCCTGATAAACCCGGCCTGCGTGGCGGCTTTCTCGACTGAGGTCACACTGCGGCACCCACGCGAGAGAAACTCGAACGACACCGCCCCGGTGCCCGCGAACAGATCAAGCGCCGTAGGTGCATCACCCTCGAAGTCAACCAGATTCTCAAGCACATTGAAAAGATTCTCACGGGCGAAATCGGTGGTTGGACGCGCCGTGATGTTTGTAGGCACGTCAAACCTCCTCCTCCCGTATTTACCTCTTATAATTCTCATCTGAAACAAATATATATCATAAAACTCACTCCCCGCATCATTTCAATGCCTGTTTCCTGACCGTCCCCACAAGAGGCACGAGCACAGCCTCGAACGGCGCGACAAGCGAAGCCCTCCCGGCCCGTAGCATTACCGACGGGAAAATGGCAGGCATCACATATCGCACATACCGCCGCAAAACCGGAGCTACCTGCGCCCTCAGCAACCTGTCGCCCCCGATTATTATCTCATCGGTTTCAGCCAGTTTCAGAGTCTTGCGGGCAGCCATGATATAGTAGACCGCATCCATAGGCTCGCGGAAACGATAGGAGTTCACAAGCAGCGGCGCCCCCGTTCCAAGCACAACAATGTCAAGTCGTCCGCTCCCCAGATTCACCATCATCTTGCCATATCCGCCAGCCATATGCTTTGACCGGAAATAGCCGCACAACGGCACCAGCGGGTGTGAAATCTCTACACAGGGGAACGTGCGCCTGAGAAACGACGCCGTATCGGCGGGAATCTCAAACGCCAGAGCCATACGCATGTCACGCACCTCCTGAACCATCACCTCCCCCTTCCCATAAGCGCCGTCGGGCGGAAAAACACGCCTGAACGCCATCTCGGCTATACCGTTGCCTGCTCCGGCAACAACATCGGGCAGACACATGAACCGGGGCGTATCGTAAAGCACCGTTACACGGCCGAAATCGCCCAACAGCAGCGGATTGTCATAAACGGCATTCTTTACCCTTTCCGACACCGGCCCCGGATCGTCACCCAGACCGATCCGCTCATATATCATAGGCTCACTGTGATCAGGCGGCGGCACAGCCACCACCTCAAGGGCCTTGTCCGACAGCTCCATAACAAGCTGCCAGCGCAACGGGTCGGTAATCATCTCTCTGCCAAGCATAGTTCAACACATAATCAGGTGTTTCACATCCGGTCGCGGCTGTTCTGCAGTCCGCCCCGGCGCCCCTGGCTGCCACGGTTGCTGCGTCCCGCGTTGTTATACTGCGATCCGTTGCCCCATGCCCCCTGGTCGTAATAAGTGTCCTCGTCAGCCTCTTCGTCCTCATCGTCGTCGTTTCGGCGTGCGTTGCGGTCGGCGTTCTTGGGTTTGTTCTTCTTGATGTCGAAAGGCTTCTGCTCGTCGACAGGAAGTTCAAACAGCGTCCATTCCTGGTCTATGTCCCAGTTCTTGCGCAGATTCAGCTTCTTGCTGAAATAGAACACATCCTCGGGCTGGATCGAATCGGCCACACTCCCCGTGTCCCACTTCCCGTTGCGGTTAACATCGACAAACGCCCGCGCATAATAAGCGCCCGGCGCAACAAAGCTGAACGTTACCTCGCCGTTGACCGCAGGCTTTGTCTGCACCGGCTGGTCGCTCTGCTGAAGCAGCTCCACCACCAGTTGCAGCGAATCGGGAATATCGGTTATATTGAAGCTTATATTGCCGTAATCCTCGGTCTGCTTCACCTTGAACTCATGCTTGAAATCCTTTATCCACTCGCCGTAGATGCTTTCGATCGCAAGCGAGTCGGCCGTGAACCGGTATCGCTCCCCCTCCTTCCACGGCACAGCCACATTGAACCGCCTTATATTCGCGCTGTCCTGACTCATGGTCACGCCGTCGACCCTTTGCCACAGGGTGTCAACGGCAATCTCAAGCCTCCACCCCGCCGAGTCGATACGTGCCACCGGCTGGGCCGACTCGAAAGTCAGCGGCAGGTTAAGCTCCTGCTGGGCCTGGGTAACCGCCTTGAAATCGAGCAGCACCACCGGAGGAGCCACCGTATCGGCCTCCTCGTCTTTCTTTTTCTTCTCTTTGTTGCGCTTCAGCCCTTTCACAAAAAGCTTGAGCGTGTCCGACGTCATCACAAGCCGCTCGAGCGAATCTGTTTTCAGATAATTCGCCGCCACAATCAGCGAATCCTGATTTACCAGCGCCGTGTCGTTGAGCCAGTAGACTATCGAATCGAACCCCTCGCGGGTCTCAATCACCGACAGGTCGCCGAGACGTTTCCCCTCGCGAGGCCCGTTCACAATCATTATTTCAGGCAGCGAATCCATGGCCGCGCCAAACTTGAACGTGACCCTGCGGCGGTCAGTGCGCTCATAATCGCGCAGATACTGCGGGCGATAGTTCTCGTTGAACCATGTCAGCAACACATCGTCGGGCAGATAATGCCACGCCGTGCGCACCACCAGCGAGTCCTCGCCCGACTCCGACCGCAGTGTGTCAACCACTTCCACGGCCTCCACGCTCGGACTGACCGTAAAACTCGAGAAAGCGATATTCTCCGACCTGTCCCAATGCCAGTCGTGGTTGCGGTCGTCGATAGCGAAAATGTTATAGGTTCCGGGCTTCAGGTTTCTGATAGTGAACTGCCCGTACTGGTTGGTCTTGGCCACACGCTCAAGCGGCAGAGTTTTCAGAGCGGTGTCCGACAGGTTGCTGTAAACACCCACCACCATGCCCTGTGCCGGCTCAAGATTACGCGCCTCGAACACCATGCCCGACACTTTCAGGGTGTCGATCGTGTTGCCTGTGGCGAAATCAAGCGCGAAACCGTCAAGAATGTTCCCCTCGTTGAGATCTCTTACGGCATCCGAGAAATCGAGCGTATAAGTCGTGTTCTCTTTGAGAGAGTCGCGCAGATCAACCGTGACACGCCTTCCGTTGGCGTTTATGCCGGGCATCTGCGACTGAGCGGGCGATATAACCAGCTTGTTCGACACATCCTCGAGCTTCACATTCTCGTTGAAGAAAATGTCGATCCGGCTCCTGTCAACATTTACCGAACCCGGTGCCGGATTGGATCGCACGAACTCAGGAGGGGTCACGTCGCGCGGCCCCCCTTCCGGACGCCCGATCGACGCACACGCCGCCACCATCGAGGCCATCCCCCCGATCAGCGTCACTCTCATCCATGTCGCGGCCCTGTTTCTCATATGCCCGGTTCAGGTAACTCTCTCCTGTATATAAACGGCAGAAACGGTTTTGAAGCCTGATCTGTTTCTGATTCAAAACCGTTTCATCGCGTAATTTCACGTTGGGACGCACCCGAATGGCGCACCTCCCTGTTCGTAGCCCGGAGCAGAATCGAACTGCTATCTAAAGTTTAGGAAACTTCTATTCTATCCGTTGAACTACCGGG
>CAMWTV010000235.1 GCA_947177215.1 uncultured Muribaculaceae bacterium | reverse complement strand
GAACTCCTCTTTCAAGAATGAAAATCTTGCGTCCTAGCCGATAGACGAATGGGCCAATTGCATTTTGCGACTGCAAAGTTAACATCTTTTTTTTATCCACACAAATATTTCCAAAAAAATCCGCACTTTTAATCTTTTTTTAGAAATAGCTGCTAATCACCCTTCTACTTCTTCCGTATCTTTGCGTTCATGTTAGAGCAACTCGACTGCATAGCCTTACGCACCGTGAAATACAACGACCGCAACTCTATCCTTGCGGCCTACACACGCCAGCACGGACGCCTGTCATTACTGATTCCCGCCGGAACATCGCGCGAGGCAAAACGGATAAGAGCCATCTGCCAGCCCATGGGAAGCTTCTCATGCGTGGCCGACATAAGGCCAAACCGCGACATCTACCGCATTTCCGACATAAAAGCCAACAACCTGCTCAACACATCGGCGGCAGCTCCGTTCAGAGCGCCGCTCACACTCTTCATAGCCGATTTCCTGTCAGCACTCCTGCGCGAGCCGCAGCAAGACACCCACCTGTTCAGCTTCCTCTCGGCCACAGCCCGGAACCTTGCCACACTGCCGGCCCCTGCCGCAGCCAACTTCCATATCGCGTTTCTTATACACCTGCAACACTTTCTCGGAATCGAGCCTGACTGGTCAACCTTCTCTCCAGGCTACGTGTTCGACCTGGCCGACGGCATATTCAGACCATCGCCACCACTTCACAACCGGTTTCTCCCCTCCGCCGAAGCGCAGATCGCCCACACACTGCGGCGCATAAACATCCGCACCGCACCCCTGTTCCGCTTCTCGCGGGCCGACCGCAACAACATCCTCGACCGGCTCATACAATACTACTCCATCCACTTCCCCGGCGTCGGATCAACATCGTCGCTCGGCATACTGCGCACACTCTTCGACTTCTGAGCTTCAAGTCAGCGCACAACCACAACCTCGGCCTCGGCGGCATGCCCGAAAGCCGAGCCGCTTCTCACAAACGCCTCCACCGTGTAGCGTCCGTCGGCAACATCAGCGCCGTCGCTGTCCTTCAGCTCCCAGCGGTAAGGAAACGAAGCCTGCGCGTCGGTAAACACAACCCGACCTGCGCCGTCCCTCACCACAAGCCGTCCTTCAGGAGCCACAGCCCCGTCATGTTCGACCATTATAACAGCCTCGCTGGCAGCAGGCATCTCCCCTACAGTCAGACGCGCATTAAGCACCGAATTTACAACAGTGAAGCTCACGCTGCGGCTTGCACTCTGTCCGGCATTGTTGAAAACCTTAAAATCAACAACATGATGTCCGTCGGCAAGCCCATCAAGCCTCATGTCAAGCACACCACCCCCGTCTGTGCCCGACACAAAACAATGCTCGGCATCACTCAGCACACGGCCACCGTCAACCACCACCTTCAGCCCGCGGCCGGCAACAGATGTACTCCCTACGATACCCGCCTCATTTGCGGCCACCTCGGCGTGAATAGTCACATCGCCACCCACAACATCACCGTCACGGAAATCCTCACCCCCTACATACATCGCCGTTATCACAGGAGTCATGCTCTCCGAAGGCTCTGCGGGCGAGTCATCCACATCAATCGCCACATCGCCGCATCCACCCCTCGCGCTGCGGCCGTCGGCCGACACGGCCCACATAACCACACGCGAAGGCCTGTCGCCGAAATTCGGCCGCGGCACATAAGCGTTAAGCACAAACTCACCACCCTTCACCACTGCTTTACCCTCATAAAGCAGCGTCTCGTCAAACTCCACATCCTGTTTCGACGAAGAGCTGTCATGATTTATCGTAGGCTGAGTGTG
The DNA here is from genome assembly GCA_947177215.1 of uncultured Muribaculaceae bacterium. Classification (GTDB taxonomy): domain Bacteria; phylum Bacteroidota; class Bacteroidia; order Bacteroidales; family Muribaculaceae; genus UBA7173. Next base: position 1,884 of record CAMWTV010000235.1, on the reverse strand, counting down.
AGGCCCGTCGAAAACACTAACCGTCACCTCGCCGTCAAACGACAGGTCAACAGACCCGTCCGGGCCCGTCACACGCCCGTTCAGCGCCACCGGCCTCTCCGCCTGAATAGCAAAGCCTTCTTCGCCGCCGACAGCCTTGCCGCCGACACCTACTATCTCCGCACAGTGCGTGGCCACAGGCACCTTCAGCTCCGGGTCACCGACCATGTTATACGACAGAGTGTTGTATATCAGGTCATAGTAATACGACGCTCCGGTGGGAGGGGTAGCCGGAACCATGCGGTTGCGTGCCCGGCGGAACACATCGCCATAGCTCATACCGGCACCTGCCGAAAAGAACTCCGACCCCAGAGCCTCGCTGAACTGCTGGTTATACTCCTTGTAAACCTCACGCAACGCACCCACCAGAACTATCGCACCCCCATTGTCGCGATAAAGCATAGTTTCGCCGAGATTCGACTCATGATGGTCATAATACAGCGCCCTGCACGTGGCCAGCATCACAAACGGAGGATAGTCATATTCAATCTCCGCAACCTTCTGCGTTCCCCATATCATATTCGCCCCAAGGTCGCGCGGAGTGGCATGGCCGCTGTAACTCATATACGACGCGCCACGCTTCAGCACCCACTCCGCACACTTGTGCAGCTCGGCGGCTGTCTTCCCGATTATAGGATAGACAGTGTTATAAGCCTTATAGATCGTTGTATAGGGCGACACCGCGTTGATTCTCCGGGCCAGACTGTCGGCATCGTCCATATGCCCGTTGTTGTTCCCCTTGTCACACATCAGCAGAGCGCGGTTCATCATATCCGGAAACACAGGCATCGTCATATGCCTCACAGCCTTCGTAACAGCCGCATGGGCCTCGGCCACCGTATGGGCCGGAATACGCCCCACATTCACCGTCATAATTCCGCGGCCAATGTCAAAGGCGCCCTCATCCTCGTTAAGCATACCCGCCACCGCATCAGAGGCATAGCTTTCAGGCAACTTGCCCGACCCTACGATATCCTCTCGCATATACATCGGAATCAGATTCCGGCGGAACTCCTTTTGGTCTGCCGCCGTCAGTCCACGGTTATCATAGCTGGCGGCACCCATCAGAAGCACAGAGCGCAGCTTGCCCGGCTCACGGTCGGCAAGCATCCTGGCCAGACGGCGCAGCGCCATCAGATGAGGAGTGCCCGACGAGAATTCATTATACGCCTCGTCAACATTCACTACAGCCACATCGATACCGTCGGCCATGCGGTGCGCCTCAGCCAGACGCTCCGCCTCCGAAAGCAGCAGAGGCGACGAGATTATAAGCATATGCGGCGCCTCGAGTCCGTGAAGATTCTGATTCGCAACCACACCGTCATATTCCACACTTTTAAGTTCCCTGTCAGGGTCGAATGCCACCAGATAGCAGCACTCCCCCTCAGAAGCCACGTCATAGCGTCCGGGCGACATCACATAACGACGCGCGCCGTCACCCTCAGTCCCGTTGGTCACCCCGCACTCCATCTCCCTGACACCTTCCCCGTCAGAAAACATCCAGATCCTTGTCGATTCCGAAGCCCCGTCAACAGCTATTTTCCACGACGGAGAGAGCGACTTGAATGCCCACATCTCCTGGGCGTCATCTCCTAAAGCGTTCACCCGCGGATATGCCACAGTCAGAAAATCAAGACCGCCGGCAACCGCGCCGGTCGCATCGAAATTCACACTGTAAAACCCGTCGGCACTCACCCCGGGCGCATCGTCATAAACCTGCGTAGTACCCTGATAGGCATATGTCTCCTCCTTCACCGGCGACACCGACACATTGCGCACATTGCCCGAAGGCAGCGTCAGCTTCATGGTCTTGCTCAGATCAACCCTCACCCCGAGAGCCATCAT
>CAMWTV010000234.1 GCA_947177215.1 uncultured Muribaculaceae bacterium | reverse complement strand
GGCACACCCCGCCCCTATACCGTCATGACTCTGCGCAACGGCGCCGTAAGCACCGAAGAGAAAACCGAAACCGTAGGGTCGGAACGCGGCAAGCTCGTGCCTACCGACATAGGCGAGGTTGTCAACAGCTTCCTGACCGACTATTTCCCCGATATACTCGACTACAACTTCACCGCCCAGATCGAAGAGAAATTCGACGATATAGCAGAAGGGAAACTGCCCTGGAGCAACGAGATAAAAGATTTCTACACAAAATTCCATCCTACGGTCGACAACGCCCTGAACATGCGTCTGGAGCACAAGGTGGGAGAGCGCGTGCTCGGCAACGATCCGGCAACAGGAAAACCCGTTTCGGTCAAGATAGGCCGCTTCGGGCCAATGATACAGCTCGGTGATGGCGACGGCGACGAGAAACCTCAGTTCGCGTCGCTTCTCAAAGGGCAGTCGGTAAGCACGATAACACTCGAGGAAGCTCTGAAACTGTTCGAGTTCCCGCGCACGATAGGCGAATATGAAGGGGAGCCCGTTACCGTTGCGATAGGACGCTTCGGCCCATATGTGAAGCATGCAGGCAAATTCGTCTCGATACCCAAAGAGATGTCGCCCGCCCACATAACCCTTGAGGAAGCCGAGGAACTGATACGCGACAAACGCGCATCGGAAGCCAACAAGCTTGTGAAAACATTTGCCGAAGAGCCTGAGCTTCAGATTCTCAACGGACGCTACGGCATCTATATCTCCTTCCGTAAAGGCAACTACAAGATACCCAAGACCGTGACCGACCCCGCATCGCTCACTCTCGAAGAGTGCAAAGAGATAATTGCCGAGGCCGACAGCAAGCCCAAACGCCCGCGCGGCCGCCGGAAAGCCTGACAGAAACGCCGTCAAAGAAACTGAAACCACCCCGAAACCATGCCAAGATTTAAAGCGAAACCAATCAAGCCGGGAGCCGAGAAACGCCCCTTGCGTCCGGACACAATCTTCACCTTCAACGTCGAAGCCCCGTCGCCGCTGCTCGAATTTCTGTTCTCGGCCATGCCCGACCGCAAACGCACCAACACCAAGGAGCTGTTGAAATACAATCAGGTAATGGTAAACGGCGATGTGACACGGCGTTTCGACCAGCCACTGGAGCCGGGCGACAGGGTAGAGGTCAACATAACCCGCCCGTTCGTAACCTTCTACAACCGCCGAATACAGATGGTTTATGAAGACGACTACATCATTGTGGTCAACAAAGGCTACGGACTGCTGTCGATGGGCAACGACAAGATCAAGGAGGGAACAGCCTATTCCATTCTGCGCGACTATCTGAAAACCAAGGATCCGCGCAACAAAATCTTCATAGTGCACCGTCTTGACCAGCACACATCGGGGCTGATGGTGTTTGCCAAGACAATCGAGGCCAAAGAGGGGCTGCAGCACAACTGGAACAACATGGTGCGCCGCCGCCAGTATGTGTGTGTGGTAGAGGGGAAACCAGAGCAGACAAAAGGTGAGGTGCGCAGCTATCTTGCCGAGAACTCACAGCACACTGTCTATTCGACCCAGAACCCGGAAGAGGGGCAGCTTGCACTGACACGATATGAAGCCGTGAAATCGGCCAACGGATACACTCTGGTCGAGGTAGAGCTTGAAACAGGCCGCAAGAACCAGATACGCGTGCACATGCACGATCTGGGCCACTCCATAGCGGGCGACCGCCGTTACGGGGCGAAAACATCGCCCATACACCGCCTTGCCCTCCATGCCCGCACACTGGAATTCATCCACCCCGTTACCCGCAAGCTCATGAGTTTCTCCACTCCTGTGCCAGCAGCATTTCTCTCGATGGTGAAGTAACCGGGGGGAGAATCCCTGCCATCCGACATTATCACTTCTCATAACCATAAACTCAAATCAAAATGACCGGAAAAACTGTAATCGCGCTATGCGCAGGTATGGCCATACTGGCCACAACAGGAGCCTCCGCGGCTCAACCCGCCACAAAAGGGAAACGCACACAACCGCTCGACAACTCGGCGTGGCAACACTCGCAATGGATCTCTGTGGCCGACGCACCGGTAATCACCGGCCCGGTACACGGCAATAACGAGCGTGCGGCCGACGGTGCGAGCTGGTTTCTCACAAAGGTGAAAAACAACAAGAAAGTGACCGGCGCACGCTGGATGACCTCAGGCCTGGGAGTCTATGACCTCTATGTAAACGGACGCCCCGTGGGTCGCGAGATTCTGAAACCGGGATTCACACACTACGAAAAAACAAAACGGTCGTTCACCTACGATGTGACCGACGCCATGGCAACCAAAGCCGGCGCTGAAAACATTCTCTCAGTGCAGGTTACCCCCGGATGGTGGGGCGACAAAATCATAACCCCCGGCGGACACGACGGCATGATAGGCAAGAAAACCGCATTCCGCGGGGTGCTCGAGCTTACATATGCCGACGGCACGAAAGAACTGTTCGGAACCAACACCGACGACTGGAAGGCCGGTATAGCAGGCCCGGTGAAACATGCGGCAATCTTCGACGGCGAGGCGTTCGACGCCCGTGAACTCCCCGGATACCGCACTCCCGAGAAACTCTCCGCACCCGAAGTAAACAGCGAATTTGCCGGCGAGATACTCCCTTCCGACGGCGCCGAGATCTATTTCCGCGAAGATCTCGCCATGAAGCCCGCCAAAGCGTATATCTGGAAAGGGGTTACCGGAGAGAAAAACGATGAATTCGGCAAAGTGGTGATAACCCGCGAATTCACCCCCGGCAAAGAGATGGTGATACGTCCGGGCGAGACCCTCGTGGTTGATTTCGGCCAGAACTGCGCCGCTGTGCCCGACTTCGAGTTCAGCGCCAAAGAGGGAACACACCTGCGTGCCCTTCCCGGAGAGCTGCTCAACGACGGAAACGGAGCCAGAAACCGCGGCATGGACGGCCCTGAAGGGAGTGTACACCGCCTGAACCTCCGCATCCCCGACACCGGCATGCTTCTCGACTACACATTCGGCCCGGACAAGGGCACTGTAAGCTACCGCCCCCGCAACACATTCTACGGCTACCGTTTCCTGTCGGTTACCGCCGACAACGAGGTGAAGATCAAGCAGCTGCGCTCAGTGCCCGTTACCTCGATCGACAAGCAGCTTGAAACCGGCACCATAACAACCGGAAACAAAGATATCAACAAACTGATATCAAACACCCTGTGGGGACAGCGCTCAAACTATCTGTCGGTGCCAACCGACTGCCCGCAGCGCAACGAGCGCCTGGGCTGGACAGCCGACACACAGGTGTTTGCCGAGACCGGAACATTTTTTGCCGACACAAGAAAATTCTTCCATAAGTGGATGCGCGACATGCGCGACACCCAGAACGAGTTCGGAGGTTTTCCGGGAGTTGCGCCACAGGCGCAGTATGGCGCCATGCCTGGCGACATGAGCCGTCTGGGATGGGCCGACGCCGGTGTCATAGTGCCCTGGGTTGTGTGGAAACAGTTTGCCGACACTTCGATTGTCAACGAAAACTGGAACGCGATGGAGAAGTTCATGAACCACATAAACGAAACCCGCTACAACCACCATCTGCTTACAGGCGAAAACAGCAACTTCCAGTGGGCCGACTGGCTCAGTTACGAGCCTCTTGAAAGCTGCGGAGGGGGCATATACACCCGAAACGGAAAGGGAGAGACCATCATCCGCCCCGAAACATATGAATAC
>CAMWTV010000233.1 GCA_947177215.1 uncultured Muribaculaceae bacterium | reverse complement strand
CGCCCCGTCATGCCGGCAAAGAAACACATAGTCATGACAATATCCGCCAATGGCCTGCCGATACAAAACTAAAACCACATGTTTTCAAGATTTTTTATTGACCGCCCCATATTCGCCACAGTGCTGGCCATTCTGATGATACTGGTAGGCGTTGTCACCGTAAAGACTCTCCCGATCGCGCAATATCCCAACATATCCCCTCCTACTGTGCAGGTTAACGCCACTTATCCCGGCGCCGATGCGAAAACTGTTGCCGAGGCTATCGGAGTGCCAATCGAGCAGAATGTGAACGGAGTCGAAGGGATGATGTATATGAGCTCCACATCAGGTTCCGACGGCTCCTATAATCTTACCGTTACATTCCGCAACGGCATTGACCTTGACGACGCCACGGTAAAAGTGCAGAATCTTGTCAACCGCGCGTCATCGCAGCTCCCTGCCGCTGTCACCCAGCAGGGAATAGATGTTAATTCCGAATCGTCGAATATCCTTCTTTTCGTAGCTCTTGAAAGCGATGACCCCGACCGTTATGACGCGCTGTATCTCACGAATTACGCGAAATTGCACATGGTCGACCCTCTCTCTCGCCTTGACGGTGTAGGGGGTGCAAGCGCTTTCGGTGCCGGCGAATACAGCATGAGAGTGTGGATGAATCCGTCGCTGATGAATATTCGTGGGGTAACCCCAGCCGATATCAAAGCTGCTATCGAGTCACAGAACATGGAAGTATCGGCCGGATCTGTCGGCAGCGCCCCCATCACCACTCCGTCATCGTTTCAGGTCACACTGTCGTCGCCCGGACGCCTGATAACGGCCGAGCAGTTCGGCGACATTGTGCTGAAAACTGATAACGCAGGCAATATTCTGCGGCTCAAAGATGTGGCCAGGGTTGAGCTTGGCAGCGAAAGCTATGGCAATATCTCCCGTGTGTCTGGCAAAGAGGCCGGCCTGATAGGCATATACCAGAGGTCAGACGCCAACGCTCTGACAGTAGCCGGAGAGGTCGAGAAAGAACTTGAGAATCTGGCGCCATATCTCCCGCCAGGAGTACATTACAGGGTGCTCATGAACACAACCGAATTCGTAAGCGCATCGATCGATGAAGTGCTTGTCACATTTGTTGAAACCACGCTTATAGTCATGCTTGTAATCATGATGTTTCTGCAGAGCTGGCGGGCGGTTATCATACCGATGATTACCATACCGGTATCGCTGATAGCCACCTTCGCCGTAATGAAACTGCTTGGATTCACACTCAACACGCTAACTTTGTTCGGGTTAGTTCTTGCCATAGCCATCGTGGTCGACGATGCGATAGTTGTGGTCGAAGACTGCGCGCGGATAGTGCAGAGCAGACAGATGTCGCCGCGGCAGGCAGCCGTCAAGGCAATGACCGAACTTCAGGGGCCGGTAATCGGCGAGGTTCTGGTGCTGTTGTCGGTGTTTATCCCCACTGCGTTCATATCGGGCATCACCGGAGAACTTTACAAACAGTTTGCCCTTACAATTGCCGTGTCTACGGCCTTTTCCGGCTTCAATGCCCTGACCTTCACGCCAGCCATGTGCGCGCTGTTTCTGCGACCCGGAAAGCCGTCGGATTTTTTTCTCTTCCGTTGGTTCAATACCGGATGGGGGAAAGCCGTGAAAGCATACACAGCCATTATCGGACGTTTTCTCAAACACCCCGCAGTAGCTATCGGATGCTATCTGCTTCTCTGCATTGCGGCATTCTGGGGCTTTGCCAAATGGCCAACAAGTTATGTTCCGGAAGAGGATATGGGCTACTTCATGACCTCTGTCCAGCTTCCGACAGGAGCTTCGCTTGACCGCACCGACAAAGTGGTCTCACAGGTATCTGATATAATATCGGAAATGCCAGAAGTGGCCGATGTTATCGAAATGTCGGGGTTCTCGTTTCTTGCCGGAGGCTCTGGCAGCAACCTCGGTTCGATGTTCGTGGTTCTCAAGCCCTGGAAGGAGCGCAAAGGAGCCTCTCACAGCGTAGAAGCCGTAATGGCACGCGTGAATGAAAAATGTGAGAATATTCAGGAAGCGGTTACATTCGCGATAAATCCTCCGGCTATCCCCGGACTCGGCATGACATCGGGCCTGCAGATGCAACTTCTCGACATAAACTCACACGGGCCAAAAGAGATGATGCAAGTTCTTGAGAGCATTCGTCAGAGAGCGAAAGACTGCCCTGAGATATCACAGGTTCAGTCGCTGTATGAAGGCGAAGTTCCGCAGTTCCGCATAAAAATGGACAGGAATAAAATCGAACTTATGGGCATCAGTCTTGCCGATGTCTACAACACCCTGTCGGCATTCATAGGCGGCAGCTATGTAAACGACTTCGTAGAGTTCAACAACATCTATCAGGTAAATATTGCAGGCGACGGCGCTTCACGCAGCAACATTGGCGACATCAGCAGTCTGAGCGTGAGAAACGCCTCAGGCAATATGGTTCCCTTCGGAGCCTTCACATCGGTCGAGCCGGTGATGGGTTCCTCATCTATCAGCCGCTACAACATGTATGAAACAGCGTCTCTGACAGCAACGGCGGCAGCTGGTGTAAGCTCATCGGAGGCTATCGCCGCCATGGAACGCATTGTCGAGGAAGAAACCGGAAACAACTATGCCTACGCATGGACTGGAGAAGCTTTTCAGGAAACCCAGGCGGGAACCACCATCTCTACAGTGCTGCTGTTCGCCATAATAATGACAGTTCTGGTGCTTGCCGCCCAATATGAGAGCTGGACAGACCCTGTTGCCGTAGTGACAGCTATGCCGACAGCCATTCTCGGAACTATAATCGGATGCTTCTTCATGAACCAGAGCATCAGCATCTACACCCAGATCGGAATTATTCTGCTGCTGGGACTTGCGGCGAAAAACGCCATTCTTATCGTAGAGTATGCAATTGACTACCGTAAGGCGGGAATGCCGGTCAGAGAGGCTGCCCGTCAGGGCGGCATAGTCAGATTCCGTCCTATCATGATGACAGCGCTCGCATTCGTATTAGGTGTTATGCCGATGCTTTTCGCTACGGGTGCCGGAGCGGCCAGCCGGCTAAGCCTCGGCACAGCCGTTGTGTTCGGAATGGCTGTAAACGCTATTGTCGGCACCCTCTTCGTGCCTAATTTCTGGGAACTGTTTCAGCATTTTCAGGAAAAATATCTGTCAAAAATATTCTCCGGCTCAGACTCGGATACAGGTCAGACCCCGAATCCCGACAACAAATAAAACATAATAAGACGACCGGCACCTCAAAATCCTCTCAGGGAGGCATTGCGGTGCCGGTCGTTTTTCTTCAACGGTTTACATTCACCTTACAGCGATCACCTCGATTTCAACAAGAACCTGTTTGGGAAGTTCTCGCACAGCCACTGCCGAACGTGCGGGGAAAGGCGATGTGAACACTTCTGCATAAACCTCGTTCATCGGCACAAAATTAGCCATATCCGAGAGGAATACAGTGGTTTTTACCACATTGTCGACCGTCAGACCTGCTTCAGCCAATATCGACTTCACATTAGCAAGCGACTGGGCGGTCTGAGCTTTAATGCCTTCGGGAATTTCTCCGTTTTCAGGATTTACGGGAATCTGACCGGAAATAAACACGAACGATCCGGCATCGATTGCCTGGCTGTAAGGGCCGATAGCCGCCGGAGCTTTTTCTGTTGCAATCTGTTTTTTCATAATTGGTTTGTATTGGGT
>CAMWTV010000232.1 GCA_947177215.1 uncultured Muribaculaceae bacterium | reverse complement strand
ATTTCAACCTTGACGGACATGGCTCGGGAAGCTGCCTCGCCCACCTTCTGAAACTCAACTGCACAAAATGGCTGCCGCCCGACGGGACGTTGATCCCCAAAGGCGAACTCACCGACGTAGCAGGCACACCGATGGATTTCACAGCCGAAAAAGTTATCGGATCGCAGATGACCGAAGATTTCGAGCCAATACGCATAGGCAAAGGATATGACCATTGCTGGGTTGCCGACAAGGAGAATGGCGAGTTTAAGGAAATCGCCACTCTCAGATCTGAAAAATCGGGCAGAAAGCTCACCGTAGCAACCACACAGCCCGGCGTGCAGGTCTATGTAGGAGGCTGGCTCGAAGGGTGCCCCGAAGGCAAAAACGGAGCAGTCTACCATGATTACTCAGCCGTAGCCATCGAGTGTCAGGGATGCCCCGACGCGCCCAATCATCCGGCGTTCCCTTCACAGCGCCTTGATCCCGGCAAAGAATACCATCAGGTAATCCGGTTCACCTTCGACTGACACACCGCACCACAGGAATAAAAATAAAAAGAAGCAGGAAACACGGTTTATATACCGTCAGGTTCCTGCTTCTTTATTTGTTTGAAATCCATTTATCCCCAGCCTACAATATTGCGGAGCTTTTCATAAGAGGGATCTGCTGCCACCAGCACCCCTTCGGGATTAATGATGAAGGTTCGCAGGCCACCGGCCATCCGGAACGACTTGCGGAGCTCACTCTCTTCTTCTGGATCAGAGATGTGGAATTGCGCGGCGCCATCAAGATTGTCGAGCCTTATAATCTCGTTCATCAACTGCTCAGACCGGTCAAAATTAACCGATACAATCTCGATTCTCTCTGCCATGGTCTCTTCCGGCAAAGTATCGGTGAAACGTTTCACCTCATTCCGGGCCAGTCGCGACACGGCGTCAGACGACGACCAGAACGACAATATGACCCACTTTCCTTTAAGAGATTCCAGCGACACTACCGAATCACTGTTACTCAACACCAATCCGGGTGCCACATTACCAATCGAGGCTTCCTGACGTTTATCTGCAAACGCAGAAACCGAAAAAAGCAGAGTGGCAAAACCTGCAATAAAAATTGAAAGTTTTTTCATTATTACATTTTGAGGTTCATAATAAAGGAAACCTCGGAAGAAACTGCCTCTACCCCACACAATGTCATGCCATGAGACGCAGCGCCTCACAGACACCCGAAACCTCGCAACGGAAAGATTCATCTCGCCGCTGCTGTGTTCAGCCAAAAGTGTGTTTGAGAGATAATGATCTTCAGAAAAATATTTGGGGCGACCGGCAAACATCCGTGCCACATAGCACACCCCGGTTTCCTTGCCGATTTTCGGCGGTAGAGTCGCCTCTGCGACTCACATTATTCGCTCTTTGAGTGCAAAATTACAAAAACAACGCCACACTGGCAAATTTAGTTCATTAGCACTCACCTAATTAGCCTTAAAAATGGTCAAAAATCGCTTCCTTAAGGCTCACAACGCACCAATGTTAAAATTAGTTAACCATACTATCACCTTCCACTAAAACCATGTTTAAGAACATATTTTTCATCTTGACACAAGCCTTGGTTTCGACAGTATTTCCTAATTTACACCGCAGGCTTTTCTATGTGGAAAACCAATACCTACGCTCGACCTATTGCAACACGAACAGTTAATGAAACAAGTTAAATAAACCCTCAATAGTTATAGAATCTAACATACCGAAGTTTTCGACGCGCTTCGGTTATTCGGAACAATTCCGAATAGCCCAACAACAGACAACCTTGCCGCACCAATATCCGAGAAGATTAAACTTGTAATAATTACATTGTTATGTAAAACCGCAGACTCCTTGCCAGCGCCCTCCACAAACCGCATAAACAACTAACAATCACAGTATTACCTCCACCAATGTTACAAAGCTAAAACCGTTTCGATAACCCCCTGAACATCAGCATCATTACCTCGGCTATCAAAAAAACAAATAAATCGACATTTGTTTTTCAACAAAAATTGGGGGAACTTTGCATCGGAAAAAAGATTGGCTCCGTCAGCCCGAAATTCACCAAAATCCTATGGCGGAGCATAAACAGATCACGTCACGCATAAGCATGAACAAGACCCACACTCAGCTATGGGAAGATTGTCTGCGCATTATCGCCGACAATATACGCCCTGAACAATTCGACGCCTGGTTTAGGCCCGTCACGTCGCTCGGCTTTGATCAAGGCCGGCTGACGCTGAGTGTGCCCTCTCCATTCTTTGCGGAACATCTCGAAAACACCTATATTACAATATTAGGTGCAACGCTGCGTCGCGTCTACGGCAACGACGTAAAACTTTTCTATCACTATAATCAGATCAGTGATAAACCCGACACAGGCATCAACGAAGCCGGTCTCACCACATCGCCTGCCCTAAAACGCCCTGCAGCCAACCTTTTCCAGACGGCAGTAGATCCGACATTGGATTCACACCTCAATCCAAGATACACATTCGAGAACTATTGCGGGTCGACATCAAACAAGATTGCTCGCACTATCGGCGAGGCCATAGCCAACGATCCCAAGTGCAAGACATTCAACCCGCTGTTTGTTTTCGGCCCGACAGGTGTTGGAAAAACCCATCTTATTCAGGCCATCGGCATCAAGATCAGGGAACACAATCCCGCCGCACGCATTCTATATGTAAGCGCGCGCCTCTTCGAGAGCCAGTTCACAGTAGCCTCACGCACCGGAAAGATCAACGAATTCATCAACTTCTATCAGAGCATCGACACTCTGATAATCGACGATATTCAGGATCTCATCGACAAGCCCAAGACACAAGGCACATTCTTCCACATATTCAACCACCTTCACCAGAACCAGAAGCAGATAATCCTGTCAAGCGACTGCTGCCCTACAGATCTGAAAGGGATGACAGACAGGCTTCTGTCGAGGTTCAAATGGGGAATGACCGTTGAGCTCGAACGTCCCGACCTCGAACTGCGCCGCAATGTGCTTCAGCTCAAAGCCGAGCAAGACGGCCTCTCTCTGCCGGCCGAAGTAATGGACTTCATAGCCGAGAACGTGACCGAAAGCGTCAGAGAACTTGAAGGCATCGTTGTGTCGCTCCTGGCCCACGCCACTGTGATGAACAAAGAGATCACCGTTGATCTTGCCCGTCATGTAATGGCCAACGTGGTCAAAATAAATCGCAAGACAATCAACTTCGAGATGATCACCCAGGGGGTGGCAAGCCACTACAACATCGACCCTGAGGCGATATTCACGAAATCGCGCAAACGTGAGATCTCGGATGCCCGCCAGATGGTAATGTATATGGCGAAAAAACACGCCAAAATGCCGCTGACTGCCATCGGAACCCGTCTTTCGAGAAATCATGCCACAGTCATCTACGCATGCAAGAACATCGAGCAGAGACTTCCGTTTGAAAAACAGCTGCAAGATGATGTAGCCTCGATCGAAAAGACATTTGTCGAAGAATAACACCCCCGACAGACCAGACAGAATAACCCTACATAAAACACTACTAAAAAAGGCGCCGGCAACTCAAATGCGAGTCATGGCGCCTTGATCATGTCAGCACAAGTCGGAAAAAGAGGCATCATTTAAGAAAACCCGCCTGCTTCAGAAAAGCAACAAACACCTCTGAAAAATGCTCGTTGTTTCCCCGCGGATAACGGACATCGGTAAACACCTGCGCCAGCGTCTCCTTGCCATTTTCTTCGACAAACTGCCGGGAATCCGAACGCTCCTCCTTCTCGGCATAGATA
>CAMWTV010000231.1 GCA_947177215.1 uncultured Muribaculaceae bacterium | reverse complement strand
CCTCTGGCCAGCGACATGCCCCTGTTTCTTGCTACTGATACACCGGAATTCCAGATTCGGTCAACCACAACCCGTCTGTCTGTCAACGCCATCCGGGCTGCGATTTTCCCGGTGTCATCGTCCGATCCGTCATCTATCACAATTATCTCAAAATCGCGAAAAGACTGCGCAAGAACACTTTCGAGACATTCCCGAATGTGTTCTTGCGCATTATAGGCTGGAATTATAACCGAGATAACCGGATCAGACATATCCTCTCACGATGCCACGCTTTGAATTACGGATAAATTCAATAATCTCGTCACGCTCTTTTGTGGCCGGAATCTCCGCTTCGATACGGTCTACGGCATCCGACACATTAAGCCTTGACAGATACAGATAACGGTAGATTTCCTGAATCTCACGAATCTGGTCGTTAGTGAAATTACGACGGCGCAGACCGATAGAATTCACGCCGGTATATGCGATGGGATCACGTCCGGCCTTGACATACGGAGGTATGTCCTTATTGATGCGGGCTCCACCCTGAATCATCACATGGGCGCCGAGATGGCAGAACTGATGGATAAGTGTACCTCCGCCGATAACAGCAAAATCATCCACCTGCACCTCTCCGGCAATCTGGGTGGCATTAGAGATAATGACATTATTGCCGATAACACAGTCGTGGGCCACGTGCGAGTACGCCATTATCAGGCAGTTGCTTCCTACTTTAGTCAGGCCTTTAGATGCTGTGCCGCGGTTTACTGTCACACACTCGCGTATCGTTGTATTGTCACCGATAATGGCAACCGTATCCTCTCCCTGGAACTTCAGATCCTGAGGAATACCCGAAATAACCGCACCGGGAAAAATATTGCAGTTTTTGCCTATGCGGGCTCCTTCCATTATGGTCACATTACTTCCGATGTGTGTGCCCTCGCCAATCTCGACATTCTGGTCAATAGTCACAAACGGCTCGATTACCACACTCGGATGTATTTTTGCGGCCGGATGAATATATGCAAATGGTTGTTTCATGTTATGATGGTTAATCAGTCAGCACAGTCATAGCCGATAGACGCCATAGCTGATCTGTCTTGGTCACTTATTTGTTTTTTACAATCTGAGCCATGAATTCGCACTCACAGGCAATTTTGTCGCCCACGAAAGCCACACCCTTCATCATGGCGCATCCGCGGCGCAGAGGTGTCATGAACGATACATGGAACAGCAGTGTATCGCCGGGCACAACCTTCTGTCTGAACTTCACATTGTCTATTTTCATGAAATAGGTCGAATAACGTTCAGGATCCTCGACTGTGCCGAGCACGAGCAGACCTCCGGTCTGAGCCATAGCCTCCACGAGCAACACTCCCGGCATAACAGGCTCCTGAGGGAAGTGCCCCTGGAAGAACGGCTCATTAACAGTCACGTTCTTGACACCTACGATATAACTTTCGCCCATTTCAATGATCTTGTCAACCAGGAGCATCGGATAACGGTGAGGCAGATGCTCGCGAATCTGGTTGATATCCATCAGCGGAGCCACCGACGGGTTATATACCGGCGCCTGAAGTTCCTGACGCTGGATCTCTTTGCGGATCTGTTTGGCAAACGTCGTATTGATCTTATGGCCGGGACGGCATGCGATGATACGTCCTCTGAGCGGACGGCCAATCAGAGCCACATCGCCCATTACATCAAGCAGTTTGTGGCGGGCCGGCTCATTCTCAAACACCAGCGGACGGTTGTTGATATATCCGAGCTCCTCAGCGTCCTTGTGGGTAACCCCCATCATGTCTGCCAGATTGTCAAGTTCCTCCTGCGGAAGCTTTCTGTCATATATCACAATGGCATTGTCAAGGTCACCGCCTTTTATAAGGTTGGCACGAAGCAGCGGTTCTACCTCACGCACGAACACAAACGTGCGGCTTGCGGCAATCTCTTGCTTGAACTCGGCCACATTCTCCAGACGTGCATACTGATTCGAAAGCACAGGCGAGTCATATGACACCATAACATCAACCGAGAAATCGGAATCAGGCAATACAGTCAGATGTGCTCCTGTAGCTTCATCTCTGACCTCGATCTTGTGCTTTACAACATAGAAGTTCTTGTCGGCGCTCTGCTCAAACAGTCCGACCTTGTTTATCTCCTCTGTAAAAATCACCGCGCTGCCGTCAAGAATAGGCAGTTCAGGAGCGTTTACCTTTATAAGGCAGTTGTCGACTCCCGCAGCATAGAGCGCGGCCATAGCATGTTCTATTGTCGATATGCGTACATCGCCGCGTGATATCACTGTTCCACGTTCGGTTTCTGTAACATTCTCTGCCAAGGCATCTATAACCGGTTCGCCGGGCAAATCAACACGCTGAAATTTATATCCGTGATTTTCAGGAGCCGGCAAAAAAGTTGCTTCTATTTCCAGCCCTGTGTGAAGTCCTTTTCCTTTTACGGTGAACTCACCGTTGAGAGTTTGCTGCTTCATGGAAAATATTAAGTATCTTCTGGTTTATTATTCTGTATTACGATACGCCGGACAATGTGTCAGTTGGCCGACATCATTTCCGTTTCAAGCTTTTTTACGCGGTCATAAAGCGACTGCAGATTTTTAAGCAACACAACCTGACGGGCGAATTTTGTTGCATCTACGGCAGGAGTACCCATAAGGCGACTGTCAGATTTCACATTGCCAGGAATTCCCGACTGAGCGCCTATCTGCACCCTGTCGCCTACTTCGATATGTCCGGCAAAACCAACCTGACCGCCTATCGCACAATGACTGCCGATTTTCGTTGACCCGGCAATACCGCTCTGCGCTGCCATAACTGTATGTTCGCCCACAACGCAGTTATGCGCCACCTGAATCAGATTGTCAAGCTTGGAACCACGTTTTATCCGGGTAGAACCCATAGTAGCTCTATCGACTGTCGTATTGGCGCCGATCTCCACATCATCTTCCAATACGACATTGCCGATCTGTGGAATCTTGTTGTAATGGCCGTCGACCGGAGCGAAACCGAATCCGTCAGCTCCTATAACCGCTCCGGCGTGTATGACACACCTTTCGCCTACAACACAATTGTGATAGATTTTCGCTCCGGGATAGATCACCGAATCTTTACCTATTGTCACGTTATCGCCCACATAGGCATTCGGATAGATCTTCGCACCTTTACCTATCACCGCGCCCTTGGCAATGTAGGCAAAAGCACCGACATAAGCATCATCGGGAATTTCCACCCCTTCGGCAATAAAACTCTGAGGTTCTACCCCCGTTTTTTCCGGCTGCATCATTTTCGATGCCATTTCAAGCAGCGATGCGACAGTCGCATACGGATCTTCGACACGGATAAGAGTGCAGCCGACCTTCTGTTCGGGTTCGAATGTCTTGCTTACGAGAACAGCTGATGATCTGGTCTCATAAATATAATGGGCATATTTCGGATTCGCCAGAAATGAAATGGCTCCCGGGTGCCCTTCTTCGATTTTGGCAAAGGTTGAGATCAGCACTTCGCCGTCTCCCTCGACCACTCCGCCGCAAACCGCGGCTATCTGTGAAGCTGTAAGTTGCATTAACTATCTTGATTTTAGGCGATTGAGCACATCTGCCCGACCGCATTATCATCTGAATTGCCTGTCTGCTAACAGAGAGAAACGCACACAGTTGATTTCATTATGCAAAGGTGCTAAAAAAAAATGAAATTTATGTTATTTCACCACCACTTTTTGGCGTTAACCACCTTATTCGGCCGAGCCTACTCTCAACTGGCAAGTGCAAAATTAGCTATTTGACGAAAGAAAACATTTTT
>CAMWTV010000230.1 GCA_947177215.1 uncultured Muribaculaceae bacterium | reverse complement strand
CCACAGGAGAGTTTTTCTGTAACAGCCCCACACGGGCCGAAGTCTCTCCTATCAAAATCACGACAACTAAAAACAACCGTAAATGGCAACATATAAAAGCAATCCACGGAAAGTGCAGCGGTCGGCAGAAGACCTTTTCGACACTTTCAGCGACTTCACCAATCTTCAGAACTCACTCGACAATCTCACCGAAGAGCAGCGCAGCCAGATAGGCAATGTGCAGTTCACATCCGATTCTATCAAAATCGTTACTCCCCAGGTCGGAGAGATCGAGTTTCACGTAACCGAGCGCCAGCGTCCGGGCAAACTTGTGTTCGGCACAAAGTCATCGCCTGTGCCCATGAAAATGAAACTTCTGATCACACCCCTCGGCGCCGATTTCGCTGAAGTCACAAGCCAGATTGATGTCGAGATTCCGGCTATGCTGCGCCCTCTGGTAGGCCCGCAGCTTCAGAAAGCCGCCGACAAGTTCGGCGAACTCATCGCAGGTCTAAGCCGCCGATAAAACAGCCATGCGCAACCACACGGCATCAGGCGGAACGGCGCTGGCAGGGATGATAATCCTGCTTGCGGCATCGTTATGCGCCTGTCATCATATCGATGACAAACGCACGCCTCCCGCGCCGGTGTGGATTCCATTCAACACCGAACCCGACTGGACGGAATACGGCACTCCGGGAGCCCTCGACTACCAGACTTTCATAAAGGGGGTAATCACCCCGGGCGGTCTGCCACAGACAGCTCTGATGCAGACCGGATTCGGAGGGGTGCTTCTGGTGGCCGACATCAGCGGCCAGCCCGTGGCCTACGACCTTGCCTGCCCCGTCGAGAACCTCAGCAATGTGCGCATAGACATTGACACAGACTCCAACGAGGCCTTCTGCGAAAAATGCGGCAGCCGCTATTCGGTATTCACGAATTACGGCACAGCCCTCTCCGGCCCGGCGAGAGACCGCGGCTACGGACTTACGAAATATTATGTGGGCCCAGGCCCTAATGGCGAATACCGCGTAATCTCACGCTGACACGCCACACCCCTGAGGAGAACCTATGGAAACAAAAATCATTCTCGAGCGACTGCGCGAACGCCATAACATTACAGCGCTTAACGAAATGCAACAGCTCATGGCCGGCACATCGGCCATGAAGCTGATTCTGCTCTCACCGACCGGATCGGGCAAAACCGCCGCATTCGCCATCCGACTGCTACGGCAGCTGAAACCGTCGAGCGGCTCTGTGCAAGCTGTGATAATAGCGCCTTCGCGCGAGCTTGTGCTCCAGATAGCCAACGTGATCCGCCCTGTGGCCGCCGGCCTCAAGACCGTGGCCCTATACGGAGGCCACTCGATGGATGATGAGGTCAGCTCGCTCACACCTGTGCCCGATATCATTGTGGCCACGCCGGGCCGACTTCTCGACCATTTGCGCCGGTCTACGGTCAATGTCTCATCGACCGGAGCGCTTGTGCTCGACGAGTATGACAAGTCGCTTGAACTTGGCTTCCTCGACGAGATGAAACGCATAACGCAGCGCATGAAGGCCTTGAAAATGATTATGCTGACCTCGGCCACACCGCTTGAAGAAATGCCCTCGTTCATTCCGATGAAAGGGGCTGAAATAGTTGATTTCACCGCTTCAGGCGAGCGTAGCAGGCTTCAGATTGCCCGCGTAGACTCACCTGAACGCGACAAGCTGGCAACCTTGGCCGACCTTCTGCGATCGCTCCCCGACGGACGCGCCATCGTGTTTGTAAACCATCGGGAAAGCGCCGAAAGGGTTGTCAGCTATCTGCGCCGCGAAAAGTTTCCGGCCGGAATCTACCACGGAGGGCTTGAACAGCGCGAACGCCAGCTGGCAGTGGATCTTCTCAACAACGGCACCACCCCGATTCTTGTATCGACCGATCTCGGGGCGCGCGGTCTTGACATCGACAGCGTTAACTATGTGATACATTACCACCTTCCGCTATCGCATGAGAGCTGGACGCACCGCAACGGGCGCACCGCCCGAATGGGGGCCGACGGCACCGCATATGTAATCATAGCCGAAGAGGAGAACATTCCGGAATATGTTGACTGGCAACGGGCCTACAACCCCAGAAGCGTTGCCTCTGACGGGATAACAAGCCACGTGGCCACCCTCTATTTCAACGCAGGTAAAAAAGAGAAGATCTCACGCGGCGACATTGTGGGCTATCTGATTCAGAAAGGGGGGCTGAGTGCCGGCGAAATAGGCCGCATCGTGGTCAACGACCACAGCGCCATAGCAGCGGTGCCCCGCGACAAGGCGGCGCAGGTAGTAGAGACACTCTCGCCTCACCGGCTCAAAAACACCCGTGTGAAGGTGTCGCTCATAAACGCCTGAAACAGGAAACACCCTTAACGACAACTCATACCGAAACAAAAAAACGGCTGGACGACATTGTGAAAACATGTCATTCAGCCGTTTCTTTCGATCCTCCTTTCGCGGCACCCTTATCTTTGTCTTTGCGGCGGAAAGCCTTAAGAAACGACAGGAAACTGTCGAAATCGCGCTTCAGCACCACACCCACACCCTGTGTGGTCGGCGCGGTGCGCAGATAATAGTTCTGGTCGTTATACCTGTTGTAAGCCTTCAGGCGCCACATCCCCATGCGGTCAAGCAGATATTCCAGATCAAAATCGCCCACAAACTGCGATGTGTTCATCGAATTGTCGCGATACCCGAAATTGCCGTTGAAAAGCAGACGGTTATTGAGCAGACGCGACGACAAAGCCACATCGACCTCGACATCCGAAAAGTCACCACGGTCGCTGCGGAAGGTCGGTGCAATGTTCCAGTTGTCGGAAATCTGCCCCAGCAGATTGCTGAGTTGCGACGATATTGTCGACGAGGCCACCGATACCAGCTCATTGCCTTTCGTGGTCGAGGCCATATATTCAGGCGTATAGAACCGGTTGAGGGCCAGCAGATAGATTATCTGACGGTTCATCATGTCGTCAGTGCTGATGATCGATCTCACCTTGCGGTAAACGTCGGTATTGAGAGTGGGAAATTCAAGATCGAAAGCAATCTGCGGCTGCCGCATATCGCCTGTCACATTCAGCACCGCGTGTACCGGCACATTCGTGCGGTTCAGATCCTTGTCTTGCAGAAACGACTCATCGAGATCGCTTAGATTGGCATTGAGGGCATAAGCCGCCCTGATGTTCAGCTGGGCTGAATATGGGTCGCCCTGGAAAGCTATCGAGCTGCCCGGTTTTATGGTAAACTCTTTTATGATGATTTCCTGAAGGGTAAAGTTGTAGTCGCCACGGTCAAGCGTGTAAGTTCCATACATTTTCAGGTCATTGTTGGCCGACCCGTAGTCAAGGCGCAGATGGCCGCTGCCATAGGCGCGTATGCGGTCGCCTCCAACAGGATCCATCACCAGATTTATCTGGGCCTCGGGCGTTACACGCATCTGCAGCGAAATGTTATAATCGGAAGCCCCCTCTTCGTCGTGCGCGTCGATCTTTGCCCTCAGCCGGTTTACAAGATCCATCGAGGTGTCGTGTTCCAGAAGCAGCGAGTCGGTTACCACAACCCTGCTCGATGTCTTGTCGCGGAAAGTCAGAAACGAGAATTCATCGGCCACCTCCTGGTCAGAAAGCACAAAGGTGAATATTGACCGTGGAGCCGTTGCCATGTCGACATTTATGTTGACCACCCCCGGATCGCCCTTCACAAACACCGATCCGTCGCCATATATTTTGCCATACCACAGCGGATTGTCGCGTGAAGTCTCGTTGTACGACAGGAAATTACGCGCTCCTGTAAC
>CAMWTV010000229.1 GCA_947177215.1 uncultured Muribaculaceae bacterium | reverse complement strand
TAACCTTCAACCCGCAGCCTCAGGCCACCGCCTCAGCCGAGGCTGCGGCCCAAGAGCCGCTCACGGCCACACGGGCCTTCACCGAGGCCCCGGCCGCCATATTCCCGACACTCGACCGCATGACACGGCTCGATATGGTCGACTATTTCAACAGCGGATCGCCAAAGCCCTCTAAAAACGCCTTCAAAGGCGACAGCCGCATCATCGCAGCCTCCGACCGAAGCATCACCATAGCAACATCCGATGTTTCCGAAATCCAGCTGTCGCTCCTGGAGTCGGGCAACGACACCATCCTGATGGTAATAAACACCCTAAAGACTCCGGCTCCCGACAGCGGCGTCAGATTCTACACCACCCGATGGAAAGAGATTACCAAAGGCCTGTTCATGGTGCCCCTGCTCGACGACTGGATGCTTCCCGAAGCGCAGAAACGCCGCGACGATCTTGAAAACACCGTGCCCTTCGTGCTCGCAAGCATCACCTACGACCCTCAGACCGCCACCCTCACGCTGAAAAACAACCTCGGAGACTTCCTCCCCGACGATGACAGCAAGTGGGTTTCACCTCTGCTCCATTCACAGCTCGTCTATAAATGGAACGGCAAGAAAATGACAAAGTAACCGGTTATGCAACAACGGTCGTTATCCCTGCTTGAGCTAACCAGGCTCGTCACATCGCTCGTGCAGCGGCCCGAGACACAAAACGTATGGATCACTGCCGAACTCTCCGACGTGGCCGTGCGTGGAGGCCACTGCTACATGGAACTGCTGCAGAAAGACGAACGCGGACTTCAGATAGCCAAAGCGCGCGGAGTCATCTGGGCCAACCAGTTTCCACGCATCGACGCCGAGTTCTTCTCAGCCACAGGCCAGCGCTTCGCCACAGGGCTCAAAGTCATGCTCCGCGTCTCGGCGGCCTTCCACCCCGTCTACGGTTTCTCGCTGGTAGTTACCGCCGTCAACCCCGACTACACCATGGGCGATCTCATGCGCCGGCGCCGCGAAATCATCGAGCGCCTCAGGCGCGAAGGCATCCTCGAGCTCAACCGTCAGCTCCGGTGGCCCGACGTGCCACAGCGCATCGCCGTCATATCAGCTCCCGGAGCAGCCGGCTACGGCGACTTCATCAACCAGCTCTACAACAACCCCTCGCGCCTGCGGTTCACCACACGCCTCTTCCCCGCGGTAATGCAGGGAACCGCCGCTCCACGCTCCATAATCGCCGCCCTCGACGCCATTGCCGCCGAGACCGACAACTGGGACGGAGTGGTCATAATCCGTGGCGGCGGAGCCACCTCCGACCTTCAGGCATATGAAGACTATGAACTGGCAGCCAGCGTAGCCCAGTTCCCCCTTCCGATAGCCATAGGCATAGGTCACGAACGCGACATAACCGTGCTCGACTGGGTTGCAAACAAACGCCTTAAAACCCCCACAGCCGTGGCCGAATGGCTTGTGGCATGCGGCGACAACGCCCTCGCCTTCCTTGCCGCCATTGGCAACCGCATCCTCCAGCTTGCGTCGCAACGCATATCCGGACACAAAGAGCAGCTCGCCCATGCCGAAGGCCTCCTCCCCATGGCAGCCAGAAGCGCCGTCGACCGCGCAGCATCCCGCCTGCGCAACGCCACGGCGGCACTCTCGGGAATCGGCGCACGCCGGCTACATCCGCAGATCACCCGCATCGACATGACCATGCAGGCAATCGCCGCCGCAGCCGCAGCCCTTGTAGCCCGCCAGAACACTCGCATCGGCGCGGCAGCCACGCTCCTCGATGCCCTGTCGCCCGCAGCCACCCTGAAACGCGGCTACTCAGTCACCCGTGTCAACGGCCACGCCGTCACATCGGCATCAGCCATCCCCCCCGGCGCCACCGTCGAGACAACCTTTGCCAGCGGCCGGCTTCTCTCCACACCCGTCGAAATCATAACCGACCCCTCTGAAAAATAACCACTCATCCCCACACAGAAACATGACCCAGACAACGACACCCGTAAAAGACCTGACCTACAATCAGGCTGTCACAGAGCTTGAATCAATACTCCGCCTCATGCAGACCGACGAATGCGACATCGACCGCCTCGCCTCACTTACCCGCCGGGCCACACAGCTCATCGCCGAATGCCGTTCACGGCTCACCGCCACCGACGAAGAGCTGAAAGCCATCCTCGCCGGCCTCGAGAAACTCTGACCCTCCGCCTTCTCCCGGTTAACAAACAACAGGAAGCAGAGCATAGCTCCACTTCCTGTTGTTTTCTGGCAGAGTCCATTTACAGATCTTCCAGTGTGAAATCATCATCACCGTCAAGCTCCGCGTCGAAATCCATGTCATCGTCGCCGGCCTGATCCTTGGCAGCGGAAGGAGCGTCGATCTCATCGTCATCATCCTTCCCCTCCTTACCCTTCTTTTCAGGCATCGGGGCACCCTCGGTGAGTTTAGCCATTATCAGCTCCTCGATCTCTTCGGCAAGCTCCGGATTGTCAAGCATAACAGCCTTGGCCGCATCGCGCCCCTGCGCAATCTTCGTGCCGTTGTAGCTGAACCACGAACCGCTCTTCTTGATAATATCGAGATCCACACCAAGGTCGATGATCTCGCCCGAACGCGAGATACCCTCGCCGAACATTATGTCGAACTCACAGCGTTTGAACGGAGGCGCCACCTTGTTTTTCACAACCTTGACCTTCGTATGCTTGCCAAACACATTGTCGCCATCCTTGATCGCCGACCCCGGACGGATGTCAATACGCACCGAAGCATAGAATTTCAGAGCGTTGCCACCGGTGGTTGTCTCGGCAGGACCGAACATCACACCGATCTTCTCGCGCAGCTGGTTGATGAAAATACACACGGTGTTTGTGCGCGATATCGTGCCCGTAAGCTTACGCATGGCCTGCGACATCAGGCGCGCCTGCAGACCCACGTTGCGGTCGCCCATATCACCCTCTATCTCGCTCTTCGGCGTCAGCGCGGCCACCGAGTCAACCACCAGAATATCTATGGCCGACGAGCGTATCAGCTGCTCGGCAATCTCCAGAGCCTGCTCTCCGTTGTCGGGCTGTGCAATAAGAAGGTTGTTCACATCGATCCCAAGCTTCTCGGCATAGAAACGGTCAAAGGCATGCTCGGCGTCGATCATCGCCGCGATTCCCCCCTTCTTCTGCGCCTCGGCTATGGCGTGGAGAGCCAGAGTTGTCTTACCCGACGATTCCGGGCCGAAAATCTCGATTATTCTGCCGCGCGGATAACCGCCCACACCAAGCGCATAGTTCAGTCCGATCGAGCCCGATGGAATAACCTCCACCTTCTCTATGGCGTCTTCGCCCAGTTTCATTATGGCACCCTTGCCATAGTTTTTCTCTATCTGGCTCAAGGCATTGCTCAGGGCATTGGCTTTAGCCGTTTTCGGGTCGACATTCTTGTCGAGCTTTTTTATCGGGGCTTTCTTGCTTTTCGATTTTTCCATTTATGGTGAGGTTTTAAATTTCTGTTTCCTTGATTCGTTATCGCTGTCTCCGCCATCACCTGCGGGTGGCGCCACAGCCGGTTTCATCAGCAATCCGGAGCCTGTCTCGGTCTGCAATGCAAAGTTAACACACAGCAGTGCCATATTTAAGCACCGCCGTGTTAAAATATTCTAACCGCCTCCCCCTGATCTTCTGTTTCCTGATGGAAATTCAATACAAAAATAGCGTTTAGCGCTATCCCTCACAAATTTATGGCGCTAAAAATAGTTGCCTGAAAATTTTTTTCAAAAAAAATTCTCCCCCTGTGAACCATTTCTCCCCCTGCATGTTTTATTAGTACATAGC
>CAMWTV010000228.1 GCA_947177215.1 uncultured Muribaculaceae bacterium | reverse complement strand
CGGGGAGGGGGTAGTCGGGGCCACCGACTCCGAGGGCTTTTCCGGCGGGGGCGTTTTTCGAGTCGGGATCGCCTGTCTGGATCATGAATCCGCTGATTACGCGGTGGAAAAGCACACCGTTGTAATATCCTTCTTTGACGAGTTTCAGGAAGTTGTCGCGGTGAAGGGGGGTGTCGCCGAAGAGACGCACTTTGATTTTGCCTTCGGATGTCTCAAACTCTACGAAGGCGTCGGAGGCGGAGGCGGTGTTTTCGGTCTTATTCATTTTTTTTCTTGATGATTTTTTCAGTGTTACGGCTCCCGCTGCCACGATGGCGAGCATGCACAGGAGCGCGAGGAAAATGTTTCGGTTTCTTCTCATATACGTGCGCAGTTTCATAACGGTGGAGGTGAGGGTGTTGTTCGGTCGCTCAGATGGGCGACTGTGGATAGAGGCGCTTGTATATGCGGCGGAATGTGTTGTCGGATGCCGAAAGCTCTGTTGCGCGGGTGTTGTAGTCGGCTCCGTAGAACTGCTCCATCAGTGCGCCGAGATAGCGGTGCTCGCGGTCTTTGGCGATGCCCATGTCGACGAGCCGCGCAATGGCGTCGGCGAACATATCGGGGTCAATGGCGTAAAGGTAGCGAGCGGCGCTGATGACAAACTGCCCTGTGTGGTCAACATGATCCATGTTGTCGATCAGAAAGTCGATATCCTCGATACATGTGCCGATATGGTTGGCTATATATTCGTATGTGGCAAGGCCGTCGGGGTCGGCCTCAAGCTTTTTCTTTACAGCTTCATCAATCATTGCATGTTGTTTTATGGTTTGTCTGCAAAATTACAAAATTTCGCCGAATCGCCAAGTGAAGGTGCGTGTGTCGTGGCGTATGTCAGGGATTTGGGGTTATTTGCCAAGGCTCATGAGGAAATTCGCCATACTTGTTGACTAATTTAAATATATTTTAGTAACTTTGGAGGCTTGTTGCGGCCGTAATGATGGGAAGAAGAGTCAGACTGGCTATCCATTGTGCGGGCGAACGCTAACATCTTTTCGATGTATTCTATAGCAGACATAACAGACTATACATTAAACAAATGATTATTATATGAGACTAAAACTGTTTCTATCACTGCTGTTATCGGCAATGCTCCCTGCCATGGCCCAGACCGCCGTGGTAACGGGAACTGTGATCGACGCCGATACAGGTAGCCCCGTCGCGGGAGCTGTAATCACCATTCCTGACCAGGGGATTTCGGTTACGACCGGCCCTGCAGGAGATTTCCGCATAAGCAACGCCCGTCCGGGAGAAGCCGTAATAACCATAGTGGCTCCGGGTTATGACGGGAGTGCCACTCAGGCGCGCCTGTATAACGGCCAGAGCATCGACACCGGCGCTCTGAGGCTGTTTTCGGATTTCGCCGACAACGAGTTTGTTACAGACAACCAGAGCGAGATGCTTCTTGACGAGAGCATGCTTGAAGACGAGGAGGGGAACCAGCAGAGCGTGGGTGCCCTTACAGGTGCCAACGACGACATCTATTACAAGTTCTCGCGCTATGGCTATTCTCCGCTTTACAGCAACTACCGCGGCTATCAGAGCATCTGGCAGGAGACTTATATCAACTCTCTGCCGATGAACGACCTGATCCGCGGCGGATTTTCGTTCCAGCAGCTTGCGGGAATGACATCGCGCGCGTTCCGCAACTCGACGGCGACGGTTGGTCTTGGCGCATCGTCGTATGGCTGGGGAAATATCGGCGGAAGCCAGAATTTCAACACCATCACCGACACATATGCTCCGGGTTTCAATGGTTCGCTGAGTTTCACCAACTCCAACTACAAGTATCGCGCCATGGCCACCTATTCGACCGGAATGATGGATAACGGTCTGGCGTTTACGATCAGCGCCATAGGCCGCTATGCCGACGAGGGTGTTGTGCCTGGCACTTTCTACAGCGCCGGAGGTCTTTTCTTCTCGGGAGAAAAGATGATCGACAACCACAACTCGATAACGCTGACGGCGTGGTGCAATCCGCGCCAGTATGCCAACGGAAAGGCGACCGTGCAGGAGGTTTTCGACCTTACGGGCGACAATCTGTATAACCCCACCTGGGGCTGGCAGAACGGTAAGAAGCGCTCTGACAATATCCGCGAGAACTTTGACCCGACTGTGATGCTGAACTGGCTCTACAAGACGGAGAAGACTGTGCTGAACACCGGCGCGGCTTTCAGATGGGTGCATTTCGCCCGTACGCGTCTGTCGTATTACAAGGGTAACGATACCCGCCCCGACTATTACCGCCGCTTGCCGTCGTACTGGTATGGGCAGGACAAGCCCGATATGGCCGAATACTATGCCGAACAGTGGCGCACCGACGAGAATTTCGGTCAGCTTGACTGGGACGGTTTCTATCATGCCAACTATCTGAACAACATTGCCAATGAAGACCGTTCGGAGGCTGACCAGATCGGATCGACCTATATCCAGCAGATGGAGCACTCGAACCAGTTCAATTTCATTGCCGGAACAACACTCAACCAGCGTCTGAACGACTATATGACGCTTCAGGCCGGTGTGAACCTGAACTATACGAAGACGAGCGACTATGCCACCGTGCGCGACCTGCTCGGCGGCCAGTTCTGGCTTGACATAGACGGTTTCGCCGACCGCGACATCTACAATCCGGAGGCCGATCCGAATATCGTGCAGAACAACCTGAACAATCCGAACCGCCGTGCCCTGCAGGGTGAACGTATCGGATATGACTACAATATCAATGCTCTCAAGGTGCAGGGATGGCTGCAGAACCAGATCAACCTGCCCAAGTGGGATGTGAACTACGGTCTGATGATGAGCTACGAGCAGTTCTACCGTTTCGGCCACATGCGCAACGGCCGCGCTCCGGAGAATTCGCTCGGAAAGTCGGAGACTCTTCGATTCAACGACGCCATGGCCAAGGTGGGCGCTACCTACAAGCTCAACGGCCGTAACTATTTCACGCTGCAGATGCAGTATGGCACGGCCACTCCGACCATCAACGATGTGTATATCTCGCCGAAGATCAAAGACACGACGGTTGCCGATCCGCGTTCGGCACGTGTGTTCTCGGGCGATATCCGCTATACATGGAACTACCGCCGTTTCCGCGGTTCGATCTCGGCCTATCTGACCGACATGCAGGATGCCATCGAGCGTTACGGTTTCTGGGACGAAGACCTGAACGCATTCTGCAACTTCGCCCTCAGCGGCGTTCACCGCCAGTACAAGGGTATCGAGCTGGGTATGGCCTATCAGATCACTTCGTCGCTGCGCGCCACATTCGCCGGCAATTTCGCCCGCTACCGCTACATGAACAATCCGATGGGTGTGCGTTCGGCCGAGAACGGTCTTTATCCCGACCAGACCAAGCAGGTGTTCCTGAAGAACTATTACTGCACATCGACTCCGCAGACGGCTTTCAACATCGGTCTGGCGTGGAACGCCCCGAAGATGTGGTTCCTGAATGTTGACGCTTCATGGCTTGCCGACTATTATGTGCGTCTGGCCTATCCCCGTCATGAGGTTATAAGCGGTCTGGGCACAGCTGTGAGCAACGAGGCCGAGCTGACCGATCTGGTAAACCAGTTCACAGCGCAGGAGAAGCTCGCCAACAACTGGGTCATGAACGCTTCGGTGGGCAAACTCATCTATATCAACCGCAAGGTGAGCCTCAACTTCAATGTGAGCGTGTCGAATGTGCTCAACAACCGCAACCTGATAACCCAGGCCACGGAGCAGTTCCGCATCGACACCAAGAATTATAACCCGAACGCTTTCCCCACCAAGTATATGTATGCC
>CAMWTV010000227.1 GCA_947177215.1 uncultured Muribaculaceae bacterium | reverse complement strand
ATCTATGTAAGCGCCACGCCTGCCGATTATGAACTTGAAAAGAGCGAAGGTGTGGTGGTTGAGCAGGTTATCCGCCCAACCGGGCTTCTTGACCCGCTGATCAGGGTTGTTCCGTCGGAGCATCAGATCGACCATCTGCTCGAACAGGTGGAGCTGCGCCGCGAAAAGGGGGAGCGTGTGCTTGTCACAACGCTTACAAAGCGCATGGCAGAGGAACTGAACGACTATATGCAGAAACTTCAGATAAAGTCGGCCTATATTCATTCCGATGTGGATACTCTTGACCGTATAAAGATTCTTGACAATCTGCGTGCAGGTGTGTTTGATGTGCTCATAGGGGTGAATCTGCTCCGCGAGGGGCTTGATCTGCCCGAAGTGTCGCTGGTGGCTATAATTGATGCCGACAAGGAGGGCTTTCTCAGGTCTCACCGTTCGCTGACCCAGACTGTAGGGCGTGCCGCCCGAAATCTTAACGGGGAGGTGATAATGTATGCCGACAAGATAACCGAGTCAATGCGTCTCACAATCGAGGAGACTGAGCGCCGCAGGGCAAAACAGCTGGCATATAACGAGGAGCACGGCATAACCCCGCAGGCGATAGTCAAGGCCCGTAACCGTATAATCGGGCTTGACGAAGAGGATGAGGCTCTGCCGCAGACTCCGCGTGGCACTGCCAGGGGTAAACGCCAGCCTTCGGCCGCATCGCCGCTTCCGT
Organism: uncultured Muribaculaceae bacterium; assembly: GCA_947177215.1. Taxonomy (GTDB): domain Bacteria; phylum Bacteroidota; class Bacteroidia; order Bacteroidales; family Muribaculaceae; genus UBA7173. The sequence continues at coordinate 3,108 of CAMWTV010000227.1, read as the reverse complement.
ATGAAAACGAATACACCACAAGCGTGAATATCGCAGCCGATCCGGTTATACCCTATATGAGCGCCGCCGAGATGCAGCGGTCGATCACCCGCATGCGTTCGGAGATGGTGGCCGCAGCCAAAAATATGGAGTTCATGGAGGCTGCGCGTCTGCGCGACGAGATTCTGAAAATGGAGGAACTGCTTAAAACTGTGAGCTGATGCAATATACTGTCACCGACTGGTTGCCGACTTCGGTAAAGGAGATGAAGCTCCGCGGATGGGATGAGGTCGATATTGTTATTTTTTCGGGTGATGCCTATGTTGATCATCCTTCGTTCGGTGCGGCTGTAATAGGGCGCACCCTTATGGAGATCGGTGGCTATCGTGTGGCTATCGTGCCGCAGCCTAACTGGCAGGACGATCTGAGAGATTTCCGCAAATTCGGGCGTCCGCGACTGTTTTTCGGCATATCGCCAGGAGCGATGGATTCGATGGTGAACCATTATACGGCGGCACGCCGCCGTCGCAGCGACGACGCCTATACACCCGACGGACGTCATGGCATGCGTCCTGACTATCCCACGGTTGTCTATTCGGGTATTCTGCGCAAGCTATATCCCGATGTGCCGATAATAGCCGGAGGGATAGAAGCCTCACTGCGCCGTAATTCGCATTATGATTACTGGCAGGACAGGCTTCGCCCGTCGATTCTGGCCGATGCGTCGGCCGACATGGTGGCTTACGGCATGGGTGAGAAAACTATGCTTGCCATTGCCGCCGAACTGGCCAAGGGAACTCCTGTAAAGGAGCTTACCTCGATTCCGCAGACGGCTGTAATGCTGCCGCTGTCAGAAATGCCTGAGGCTGACTGCGATAATATCATATTGCATTCGTATGAGGAGTGCAAGGCCTGTAAAGCCAGGCAGTCGGAAAATTTCAAACATATAGAGCAGCAATCGAACCGTTATCAGGGCGCCACATTGTGGCAGCCTCACGGGAAACGGGTCGTGAAGGTGAATCCGATGCTCCCGCCGATGACTCCGGAGGAGATAGACCGTTCGTTCGACCTGTCGTACACGCGTCTGCCTCATCCGCGATATAAGGGGAAACGGATTCCGGCATTCGACATGATAAAATTTTCGGTCAACATGCACCGTGGGTGTTTCGGAGGATGCGCTTTCTGCACCATATCGGCCCATCAGGGCAAGTTCATCGCCTCACGCAGCAAAGATTCCATTATGCGCGAGGTGCGCAAGGTGACGCAAATGGAGGGGTTCAAGGGGTATATCTCAGATCTCGGAGGGCCTTCGGCCAATATGTATGCCATGGGTGGCAAGAATCCGGAAATATGCCGAAAGTGCATGCGTCCCAGCTGCCTGCATCCGCGTCCATGCAACAATCTGAACAATGACCACCGGCCGTTGCTCGACATCTATCATGCGGTAGACGCTCTTCCTGAGGTCAAAAAGTCGTTTATAGGGAGCGGAGTGCGTTATGACCTGTCGATGCACCACAACGGAGACCCACGGATCGACGCCGCCAACCGGCAATATAACGAGGAACTGATACGCAGCCATGTCAGCGGGCGTCTTAAAGTGGCTCCCGAGCATACGGAAGATTCTGTGCTCGACATAATGCGCAAGCCGTCGTTCGGACTGTTTTATGATTTCAAAAAAATCTTTGACCGTCTGAACGAGCGTGAGAACCTTCGTCAGCAGCTTATCCCTTATTTCATATCGTCGCATCCCGGATGTACGGAAATCGATATGGCCGAACTTGCCATAAAGACCCGTCAGCTTGATTTCCGTCTGGAACAGGTGCAGGATTTCACTCCCACACCGATGACTGTGGCCACCGAGATCTATTATTCGGGTTGCCATCCCTACACGGGTGAGAAGATATTCACGGCTGTGCGTCCGGAAGAGAAGCTGGCGCAGCGTCAGTATTTCTTCTGGTATGACCGTGCCTACCGTTCGGGTATCATAGCTTCTCTGAACAGGCTGCACCGGCCTGATATAATACGCCGTCTTTTCCCGAACAACTCTTTTTCACCCGGTCATGCGCGGAGAGGACAGGCGCCTTCGGGTGTGCCCAACAAGCGTCGCCGGTGAAGGCGTGTCTGCGGATATATAACAAGGCCGTGTGTCAAGATTCTGAGTTCTGACACACGGCCTTTAAGATTTTAGGCTCTGCAGATGCCGCCGGGGTTAGTCGCCCATTGTGCGGAGCAGTTCATCGTTGTCGGATGTGCGCTCCATGCGGTCTTTGATGAACTCCATGGCTTCGATCGAGTTGCGGTCGGCCAGGAAGCGGCGCAGAATCCACATGCGGTTGAGGGTCTCCTCACGCAGCAGAAGGTCGTCGCGGCGGGTAGAGGATGCCATGATGTCGACTGCGGGGAAAATACGCTTGTTAGAGAGTTTGCGGTCGAGCTGAAGTTCCATGTTGCCGGTGCCTTTGAATTCCTCGAAGATAACTTCGTCCATCTTTGACGATGTTTCGGTGAGGGCGGTGGCGATGATTGTAAGCGAGCCTCCACCTTCGATGTTACGTGCGGCTCCGAAGAAGCGTTTGGGTTTCTGAAGGGCGTTGGCGTCGACACCTCCCGAGAGTATTTTGCCCGAGGCGGGCTGCGCGGTGTTGTATGCGCGGGCCAGACGGGTAATTGAGTCGAGAAGTATAACCACGTCGTGGCCGCATTCTACCATGCGTTTGGCTTTTTCAAGCACGATGCCGGCGATTTTTACGTGTCGGTCGGCAGGCTCGTCGAATGTCGAGGCGATGACTTCGGCATTTACGCTGCGGCTCATGTCGGTGACCTCCTCGGGGCGCTCGTCGATAAGGAGAATCATTATGTAGACTTCGGGATGGTTCTCGGCTATCGCATTGGCTATGTCTTTAAGAAGAATTGTCTTACCGGTTTTCGGAGGAGCCACGATGAGCGCACGCTGACCTTTTCCGATTGGCGAGAACATGTCGACCACGCGTGTGGAGAGGTTTGAGGTGCGGCCTCCGGTAAGATTGAATTTCTCATCGGGGAAGAGCGGGGTGAGGTGCTCGAAAGGCACACGGTCGCGGATGAATTCGGGCTGGCGTCCGTTGACCATGAGGGCACGTTCCATCGGGA
>CAMWTV010000226.1 GCA_947177215.1 uncultured Muribaculaceae bacterium | reverse complement strand
TGCTTTATGAGGCCTATTGCAAAGCTGTCTCACAGCATGGGGCTGCTTCAACATCTGCGATTATCGACTTCAACAAGTTCGTCTACTGGGCCGATGTGCTCATAAACGATTTCGATGATGTTGACACATCTCTTGCCGATCCGGCCGAAGTATTCCGCAATGTAGAGACCCTGAAGGAGATTTCCGCCAATTACCTTACCCCTGAACAGCTTGAGATTCTGCGCCATTACTGGAGCGACGACCAATTGCCGCAGGAGGTATCGCATTTCTGGAACCATATAGTCTATCCGGGAGCGGAAAACAGTCAAGGCAACACACTTTCAGTCGGATTCATCAGGCTGTGGCAAGTGATGCGCGAAATTTACACAGCTTTTCAGGAAGCCCTGTCAAGCCGACGGCTTCATACTACCGGGATGGCCTACCGGCGGGCAGTAGATTTTCTTGAACACTGCACTGCCAGCGATCTGCCTTTCACCCGATATATTTTTGTAGGATTCAACAATCTCTCTGCTGCAGAAAAAGCAATATTCTCCAGGTTGCGCGAAATGCGCGATCCTTCAACAGGGGAAGTCATGGCTGACTTCTATTGGGACGGCGCCTCTCCCGTTTTGCGCAACAAACGTCTTGCGGCGGCACGTGTCATCCAACGGTATATCGCAGACTTTCCGTCACGCTACGACTGCATAACCCGGTTCGACACTTTTCCGGTAATTGATATTATCGGCGTACCCTCTCGTGTTGGTCAGACAAAAGTGATCGGCCGGATTCTCAATCACGACTTCCCGTCGGGAGAACCTGTTGATCAGGAGAGGTTACGCCGAACATCAGTCGTGTTGCCCGAGGAAAACACCCTCACTCCTCTTCTCAGCTCCATGCCAGACCATATAGAACCGCTCAACATAACCATGGGTTACAAGTTGCGCAACACCTCTGTGTCAGGTCTGATGAAAAATATTGTGTCTATGCAACTGAGGGCATACAGGTCGGATGTTGCGAAAACATTTTTCAGAGAGGATGTTTTGAGTGTGCTGGCACATCCTCTGGTTCGTGGATTCCGACATCTGGAATGCACACGGATAATCGGTGAGATTGAACGCAATCGCTATTTCAATGTTACCGAAGAGTTGTTCAAGACCAAAGCCGGAGGCGTCTTTGCCCCGGTGTTCACAATGGTCGCCGATAAAAACAGCGGTCAGGAGGTATTCGGCTATCTTCTCGGACTGATGAAATGGATCTCAGAAGCAGTCAGATCATGGCTCCCTGATGATGAGGATATGCCGGATACAGACGATGAAGAATCTGCACAGGGTGAAAGCGTCAGCCGTTCCGGCGCCATTGCCCGCAGCGTGGCCATGCAGGAGGCGTTTATACGTCGTTATACTGCCGCTGTCATAAAGCTGCAGAAACTTTGCAGCAGCTATCTTGAGGGCAAAGATGTTTTTGTCGAGGATTCAACCGTTTTCAATCTGGTTGAACGCATCGTCAGCGGCGAGATGCTCAATTTCGAGGGAATCCCTCTGCGAGGACTTCAGATAATGGGAGTTCTTGAAGCGAGAGCCCTCGATTTCGACACGCTGATACTGCCCTCAATGAATGAGCGCATTTTCCCGCGTGCCCGGTTCACAACTTCTTTCATCCCTATGGCGTTGCGCAAGGCCTATGGACTCTCTACACCCGAAGATCAGGAAACAGCATACACATATTTCTTTTACCGCATGATTTCGCGTGCGGCCAAAGTCTATCTTCTTTACGACGCACGTTCTTCAGGAGTGAAAAGCCGTCAGATGTCTCGCTACATCAGCCAGCTCATCCATATTTTTAAGCCTGAAGGAATGACCCACAGGGTGCTCCCCTATCATCTTATGTCGCCGGAACAGCCTCAGTTCACTGTAAAGAAAACACCTGAGATAATGGCGCGGATCGAACGTTACAGAACCGCTGAAAATCCCCGCTCGCTTTCGGCAAGCTCTATTAAGCTATATATCGGATGTCCTATGGCTTTCTATTTCGAGAAAATCATGGGCTATCGGCGCGAGGATCCTGTTACCGACTGGATTGATGAAAGTACCTACGGAACAATCGTACATGAAGTGTTCGAGCATATCTACGGAGCTCTTCTGAAAGGACATGAATCAACAGGTGTGACCGTCACTAAAGAAATGCTTGATCGGTTGAGTGCCGACACCGTGGCCATTGACAGGGAAATTACCATGGCCGTAAACCGCAACTATTATCGGCTGCCCGATGACCGGTTGCTTGAACCGCTGAAAGGTGATGCAAAGATTATAGGCCTTATCATACGCGACATTATGGTTATGCTCTTCAAACGCGAAAAGGATATGGCTCCGTTTATCTATCTGCACGGCGAATGGGAAGGCACAAGGGCATTGGTGCTGAATGGAACAGATGGACGCTCTATGACAATCAACTTCAATTGCCGCATTGACCGTGTTGACCGCTATGTCGGAACCGATGATTTCCCACGGCTTAGAATCATCGACTACAAGACCGGATCTGACCGTACCGATGCCGTAAGCGCCGCCCAGATATTTGAAAAATACGATCAGAAAGCTTTCCTTCAGCTTATGCTTTACTGTCAGGCCTATGCTCAGTTTACCGGCCATAACGATGTGATACAGCCAATGGTCTATCAGATGAGAAAAGCCATGATCGCCCCTATTGAACCGCTCAAGGCGTGGCCCCCATTCAAGGGTGATGATGTTGACAGAGTTGAGCTGAAAAAGCCAAAGCGGGCGTTGGGCAAATGGAATCTGCTTGACTATCGCGACTATACCGAAGAGGTTAACGACATCCTGATAAGCTATCTTGAAGAGCTCTTCAACCCGGATGAGCCATTCCGTTGCGCAAGCGACACAGACACATGCAAACTCTGCGCATTCTCATCTATCTGCCAGCGCGATATAAAACGATAACCTGTTTCCTTACTGAATTCCGCTTATATTATGGCCGGTGTTTACATCCACATACCGTTTTGCCGCAGCAAATGTTTTTATTGCGATTTTTTTTCACGACCAGACAGCAAAAACGCATCGTCATACACCGATGCGCTTCTTGGTGAATGGCGCATGCGCCGGCATGAACTGACCGAACCGGTTGAAACAATATATATAGGCGGGGGCACTCCATCTGTTCTGCCTCATCACCTTCTCGAAAAGCTTATTGGCGGATTGACGGCGGATATTGATCTTACAACGATAAAAGAATTCACGATTGAAGCCAACCCGGAGGACATATCTGCCGATTCATTGTCGGTATGGAAATCGCTTGGAATAACACGCGTCAGCATAGGCATCCAGTCGTTCTCCGCATCAGAACTAATGGCCGTAGGGCGACGCCACAGTCCGGAATCTGCCATTGAGGCTCTATCCGCCCTTTCTCAAAGCGGGATAAACTATAATGCCGATCTGATTTTTGGTTTACCGGGCCAGAATCTTGACACCTGGAAGAGAAATCTGAATCAGCTGCTTGATTTCAAACCACCCCATTTTTCGGCTTATCTCCTCTCATATGAACAGGGCACACGTTTGTACGCCATGAAAGAGAAAGGTATGGTTATTGAAGCATCCGACAATCTGGCGATCGACATGTACCGACATCTGTGCACAGCTGCACGTAACCACGGTTACCGACATTATGAAATCTCCAACTTCTCGCTTCCGGGCAAAGAGGCTAAACACAACTCCTCCTATTGGAACTACACCCCATACCTCGGGCTCGGAGCGGCCGCACACAGCTTCGATGGCTTAGTGCGCCGTTACAATCCGCCGCACATAAGCCGTTATATCAAGTCTGTATCAACCGGAATAGCGCCATTCGAGACCGACGAAGAAACCGTTGAAAACCGTTTCAACGACTATCTTATCA
>CAMWTV010000225.1 GCA_947177215.1 uncultured Muribaculaceae bacterium | reverse complement strand
GGCATCAACAGAGTGAAGATCTATGATATGGCCGGCCGGTGTCTTTGCAACAGAAAGCTCGAACCCTCCGGCGGCATCTCGCGGATATCGCTCGCGACACTCCCCTCTGGAGTTATGATTGTCGACATCGGAAACGGCGACAACATCAAACTACACTACCGCAAATCATAACAGCCAGAATCAAAAAAACTTATCATAAGTCTGTCGGCAGACTTGAAACATATCGTGAAAACTTTTGACCCAATTATTAACCTTAAACAAACCGATTATGAAAAAAAGTATTTTACTCGCATGTGCTGCTCTGGTATCTGCGTCAATCATTGTCAACGCCGAAGAAACCCCGATACACGGATGGAATGCCCAATACTGGATGGGCGCCACAAACTTCGACCAACCTGAAGGCGAAGATTTCCAGAACGCCGGAAAACGCGAACCGGGCACAGTCGCCGTGCTTACAAAAGAATGCATCGAACCCGTAATCGACTTCGATTGGGGCAGCAACGGCTCGCCTTGCAACCCCGACGAACCTGAGTATAACGATCCCGCATTCTGCTGCAAATGGACTGGCTACATGATAGCTCCTGAAACAAGCTGGTACACCTTCGACCTGACCCATTGGGACGACGGCTTCTATTTCGCGATCTACGACATCGAAGATCTCGACAATCCTCTGGCCCACGACAGTTACTGGAACACATGGGGGTGGGACAAACCCGAATGGGTAGTGCCCGACGTGGAACTCGAAAAAGACCATGTCTATTTCCTTGATGTGCGTCATTATGAGAATGAATTCGGAGCGCATGCACGTCTGTGCTGGTTCTGCGAAGACATCCACACCGCCAAAGAAGTTCTCCCCGCCGATGTGATGTATGTCGAGAATCCTCTCAGCTCCGGAGTCGATGCTGTAAGCGACAACGCCCGAATCACCGTCAAAGGAGAAGATGGACACCTTGTCATCAGCGGACTCGACGGTCAGTCCCTCTCAGTGTGCAACCTTCAGGGCATCACCGTCCACCAGTCCAAAACCCAGGGCAGCATCTCACTTCCACTTCCCGGCGGTGTGTATATCGTGAACACAGGCAGCCGAACCCAGAAAGTCGCAGTTAAATAATCTCTGTAAAACCAGAGCATTGATCCGCAGAGGTAACGTCAGAATGGCTTGACATGGTAGGAGCCATTCTGGCAACCTCTCAGCCAACCTCCCCCATTAACCAGATGAACTAAAACAACCACCCGCCAGATGAAAAAAAACAATTCATTCATAACTGCGCTGCGGGCAAAACTGTCGCTGCAACCAATTGTGGTCATGGTTCTGCTGCTCTCGGTGTCCGCGTTATCAGCAATAGCCCAGACACAAACCGTCTCCGGTGTCATAACCGATCAGGAAGGAGATCCGCTGATCGGAGTTACAGTCATGCAGAAAGGAACTTCAAACGGCACAGCGTCACTCGTCGACGGAAGCTTCCGCATAGCCGTCACAGGCGAATCACCCGCACTTGTTGTCTCTTACATCGGCTATGCCCCGAAGGAAATAAAAGTTGACGGACGCCACCAGATCAACATCACTCTTGATGAAGAGAGCAATCTGATCGATGAAGTCGTTGTTATCGGATACGGCACAAAAAAGAAAGCCACCGTGGCCGCAGCGGTCAGCACAGTAAACGGCGACGATCTCACCCGCTCCACCTCCACAACAACCGCGGGCGCCCTCGTCGGAAAAGTATCAGGCATCACTGCGCGACAGAACGACGGTTCGCCTGGAGCCGCTGCCACAATACAGATACGCAACATGGGAACGCCACTCTACGTAATCGACGGAATAATGAAAGACGAGGAAGCTTTCAACACCCTCGACATACACGACATCGAGAACATCTCTATTCTCAAAGACGGAGCCGCTGCCATCTACGGTGTAAGAGCCGCCAACGGCGTAGTGCTGATAACCACCCGGACGGGAAGCAAAAACCAGAAACCGCAAGTCAGCATAAACGCAAATGTCGGCTGGCAGCAATGGACTCGTTATCCCCGCCTTCTCAACGCCTATGAATGGGCCTACGGTAATTATATGAAGCAGGTCAACGAAGGTACTCTCTATGGCGACGAGGCTATCGCCAACGCACGCGAAGAACTTGAGAAATGGCGCACAGGTTATTACAACCCCGAAACTGGTGAAGACTACCGTGGCTTCGACTGGTACGACAATTTCGTGAGCAAAGCAGCTCCGCAATATTCTGTCAGCGCAAACATAAGCGGTGGCACCGACAAATTCGATTATTACTTCTCAATCGGGCACCTCGACCAGCAGGCCGTGTTCAAGGATTTCAGCTACAACCGCACAAATATGCAAGGCAACTTCAACATGCAGGTCTCCGACAGATTCAAAGTCGGAGTGTCAATGCTCGGTAAAATAGCCAGCAACATAAATCCGGCCCTTTCAGGCGACGACGCCTACTTCCAGATGCGTCAGTCGCTGTTCAATCTCATTCCATCCCAGCAGCCCTACGCAAACAACAACCCCAACTACCTTAACTACATCTCTCCCACCCACGACAGCGCCCACAACATGGCCGCCTACACCATCGACAACTGCGGGAAATATCAGAAAACAACCCGGACAATGCAGACATCGCTCAGTCTCGCCTACGACATCCCTGTCGAAGGCCTGACAGCAAAAGGTCTCCTGTCATACTATTACTACAGCCTGCAGACCGATTCAAACGCAAAGAGCTGGAACGAATACAGATACGATCCGGCTACCGACTCCTACAACATATCCTACACGCGCGCTGAGACCAGACGCACAAAAAGCAGAAATCTGATGAACGAATACAGCGGCCAGTTCACCCTCGACTACAACCGCACATTCGCCTCAGACCATAATGTAACAGCCCTTGCCGGATTTGAATTCTTCAAACAAGACTACTCCAACCTCTCTGTATCCCAGACACCGGTCGAAAATCCATTCGTCAACCTCATAACAACCAACGAAAACAACACAGTGAGCAATTCAGCCCGCAACATCACCACCGCCAGCTGGATATTCCGTGCCGGATACTCTTTCAAAAACCGCTACATCATAGATTTCGCCGGACGCTACGATGCCTCCTGGCGCTTTCAGAAAGGGCACCAGTGGGGATTCTTCCCCTCCGTTTCCGGAGCATACCGGTTCTCAGAGGAAGATTTCTATAAAAACTGGGGAGTTGCGGAATGGATGAACGAAATAAAAATCAGAGCTTCATATGGCCAGACAGGCGACGACATGGCATCAACCTTCAACAGCTCATATCCCGACTTCGCCTATATGGAAGGATACACCTTCGGAAAAGCCGGATCGATCATCTCCTCCAATCCCCTCGGCAACGGAACCGCAACCTACATAACGGGAGCCACCTCCAACGGCATTCCTCAGACAGGACTTACATGGATGAAAGTATCCATGCTCGATCTCGGCATCGACCTCGGATTCTTCAACACAAGACTTCGGTTTGAATTCGACATTTTCCGCCGTCACCGGTCTGGCATACCCGCAACTCCGGTCGATGTGCTCTATCCCGTCGAAGCAGGCTACAGCGCCATGAGCCGGAATCTTAACTCCGATGAAATACGCGGGCTCGACCTCTCTCTGAAATGGAACGACCGCATAGGCCGGTTAAGCTACTGGGCAGGCGCAAACCTGACCATAGCGCGCCAGAAAACCCTCAAAAACTATGGTGAACTGTTCTACAACGCATGGGATCAATACCGCTGGGGGCAGACAAACCGGTGGACAAGCGTGCAACAGGCCAATTCAGGCGCTATGTGGATGTATGAGACAATCGGTGTTTTCCGTACCCAGGAAGAAATCGACAACTATCCCGTCGCACTACTGTCCACTAAAAATGGACGGGGTTAAAAATTAAATAAATTCGGTTCACT
>CAMWTV010000224.1 GCA_947177215.1 uncultured Muribaculaceae bacterium | reverse complement strand
GCCATTCAGAACCGCGTTGCCGGAACACCTCCCGCCAACCCCACCGACATCTATGTTTCGCCATACGACGAGACATGGGGTTACGGATCTTTTGATTTCGCACTCCCGGCCACCGACACCGACGGCAATCTGATTGATTCCGACAAACTCTATTACAGAATATATGTCGATGGCGAACTGTTTGAATTCTACGATGACGAATATTACGGCATCCCCGAAAGCCCGATGGTGAATGTTCCCTGGTCGCTGTGCGACAACGACAGTTTCTTCCGCGTGGGAATGTATCACACAATCTGGTATTATTTCACAGGCTTCGAATCAATGGGAGTGCAGTCGGTTTATCTTGAAGAAAACGCAAACGGACAGACCAGCGAACTTTGCAGCGATATCATGAGCGCCACCCTGTCGGGAATCGGCAATGTGGAAACAGACAGCCACGCTATAAGTTCTACTCAATATTTCGACATGCAGGGACGCTTGACGCCCAACCCCGGCAAGGGCATTTACATCCGTCGTGTGACTTATTCGGACGGATCTGTCGACAACAGTAAAGTTTTGAAAAAATAATGTTTCGATTAAATCAGATGAGATCAAATACACTTACATGGATCGTAGCGGCAATTGCCGCTACGACCTTTTCTATGAACGGGGCAGAACGTGAGAAAGATTTCTCATATGCCCCTGAAGGCTCAGAGGCGTATATCTGGGGCAACGGTAAAGTCGAGACCTACGACGTGGCCGTTCGTTTGAAAAACGACGCACTCACAGGGTCAAAAATCACCGGCTTCACTGTGCCGCTGTCTACCGAAGAGGAAATAACCGACATAAAAGGCTGGCTCACATCAGAACTGCGCCTTGAAAACAAGACAAATGTTGCCGATATAACTTCTACAACGGCTACAGTCGAGCCTGACGGCCCTTATGGCATGCCCCAGATCAATGTTACCTTTTCAGAGCCATACACTGTGCCTGCCGAGGGAGTATATGTCGGATATTCACTTAAAGTCAACAAGATCATCGACGACAACACCCGTTATCCCATAACCGTTACCCACAGCGATGCCATAGGCGGTTTCTATCTCCACTCGTCGCGCACATATCTGTCATGGAAAGAGATGACCGAAGAATGGGGAGCCGTCAGCATGATGACAGTCAAGCTTATAGGCAATTTTCCGGAGACGTCTTTAAGCGCCGCTGATCTGTCGACCATCTATTGTCTGAAAGGCCAGACAACCGAAGCCGCTCTCACTCTCATCAACCATAGCGAGAGCGAGATAAACAGCATTGATTACAGCTATACTATCGGAGATCTGACCCAGACCGGAACAAAAACATTCGACACGCCTATTCCTGCCCAGTTCGGCTCTTCGTCAGAAGTATCGCTCACGCTTAAAGCCCCCGACACCACAGGCACATATCCAGTTTCAGTTACAGTGACCCGGGTCAACGGCCAACCGAACGAGTCAAATTCTCCCACTGCCACAGGCGAGTTCAATGCAGTTTCTTTCATTCCGGTCAACCGTCCCCTCGTGGAGGAATACACCGGCACATGGTGCGGTTACTGCCCGCGCGGGTTCATCGCCCTTGAAAGGATGAACAAAGAGCATGAAGGCCGGTTTGTGGCACTGAGCTACCATTGTGCCAGCGGCTATATCAAGGAACCGATGCACTGTCTGGAAACATTCCCCGCATCCGACATGAACTTCCCCGCCGCGATTCTCAACCGCAACGGAGTGGAGCTTGACCCCTATTTCGGAAGCACAAACAGCACCCATATGGGCATTGAAGCCGACTGGCAGGCTGTTGCCGATCAGTTCACAATAGCCGACATCGATGTTGATGTGAAATGGGACAATGACGCCCGTACCACCTTGAAAGCAACCTCAAATGTAAGATTTGTAAAAGATCTGGAGGGAACCGACTACCGTATCTCGTATGCTCTCGTAGGCGACAATCTCAACGGAGAGGCATGGGCCGCAACCGAAGAGATATGGTATCAGGTCAACTATTACTCAGGCAACACCTCAGTGACCGGCGACGACTGGAAAGTGTTTACAGAGGGGAGAGAAGCCGTTATAGGCCTTGTTTACAACGACATCGTACTGGCTTATGACAATCAGGAAGGGATCTCCGGATCACTGCCTGCCGACATAACCGCAGATGAAGCATACGAACATTCATACAGCTTCAATCTGTCTGAGGTGAGAAACATTTACGACGAGAATATAATCAACGATCCTTCAAAGCTGCGCGTGGTGGCTGTTGTCACCGACGCATCTTCAGGCAAAGTTGTCAACTGCAAAAGCTCGGGCTATCCTGCCCCGGCATCGGTATCAGCTCCGGCTATTGATTCAGCTGCAACTGTTGTGAACGTAATATATCACGACCTTCATGGGCGCGTCGTTGCCGCTCCATCGACCGGAGGCATATATATACGCACCACCATTCTCTCTGACGGCACTGAAAAACATGAAAAAGTCATGAAGTGATCCCGTATATTTAAACCTATGACACAGGAAGTAAAGCGGCCCTGGCTGAATCGGTTGATCCGAAACACCCATGTGGCCGCTTTCTTCTTTGCTTTATAGGGTCGGCGCTATCCGGATTTTTCGTATATTTGCATTGAATCTAATAAGTCTGTCTTAAAAAACGAGTGCAAATGAAACGGGCATTGTTGAAAATGGCATCGGTCTATTTGATTTATGTGGCATTTTTTGTGCTGCAGAAACTATTGTTCGCATGCGTTTACAGCCGACTCATAGGCCTGACCGGAATATCCGACATTATCGACATCATAGGTCATGGCTTGTCAATGGACTGCTCAATGGCCGCCTATCTTACCGTAATTCCGGCGCTGCTCGTCATAGCCGGATTATGGACTCGCCGGAAATGGCCACGAATAGCGGCGACAGGCTATTTCATGGCAACGTCAGCGTGTCTGAGTGTCATCACCGTGCTCGACCTTGTTCTGTACGGCTATTGGGATTTCCGCCTTGACATGACTCCGCTGTTCTATTTCACCACATCGCCCGTAGCAGCTATGGCAAGCGCCGAATGGTGGCAGTTGCCGGCTGGTGTCGCTGCAATGGGATTAATAGGATGGGGACTTTACAAGTTATTCGCAATCACCGTGATGCGCATAGAGACCGACAGATCGCGCCGCGGTGTGACAACGGCTGTCATGGCGCTCCTTACAGCCGCTCTTTTCGTGCCTATACGCGGGGGCTTCACAGTCTCGACAATGAATCTGAGCCGGGCCTATTTCAGTTCAAACCAACGCTTCAACCATGCAGCGATAAATCCGGCGTTCAGCCTGATGTATTCTGCCACCCATCAGAACGATTTTGCCTCGCAATATCGTTTCATGAGTCGTGAAGAAGCCGCCGAAACACTATCGGCTCTCAACGCCACAGCCATGCCCGACACAACAGTCTGCAACGGCGGTGACAAGCCCGAGTTCTTGAAAAACCGGCGCCCCGACATCTGGCTTATAATTCTTGAAAGTTTTTCAGCCCATCTGCTCGAATCGCTCGGAGGCGAAAACATAGCCGTAAACCTCGACTCTCTCGGCCGCGAGGGGATAATGTTCTCCAATTTCTATGCCAACAGTTTCCGCACAGACCGCGCGCTTCCGGCCATTCTCAGCGGCTTCCCGTCACAGCCGTCGACAAGCATAATGAAATTCGTCGACAAGGCCGGCCACCTGCCAAGCATCGCGGCCAGCCTGAACAGCAACGGCTACCGCTCTTCATACTATTATGGCGGCGATATAAACTTCACCAACATGAAGGCCTATCTGGTTAGCTCCGGATTCGAACGGATTATATGCGACAAAGATTTCAGCCTGAAAGAAAGAGCGAGCAAATGGGGCGCGCCCGACCATCTGGTGTTTGAACGCGCCCTGTCTGACGCCGCTGCCGGTTCAGATGACGACACACCACATTTCAACGTAATACAGA
>CAMWTV010000223.1 GCA_947177215.1 uncultured Muribaculaceae bacterium | reverse complement strand
ATCTACACCCTTGACACCGCCACAGGCAAACCCCTTGACGACCATATAGAATGGGCCAAATTCACAGGAGCGGCCTGGTGGAAAGACGGATTCTTTTACAGCGCCTACGACCGCCCGGAAGAGGGTAAGGAGTTCTCTAACGCAAACGAGAACCACCGCATCTACTATCACCGCATGGGCACTCCGCAGAGCGCCGACGAACTTGTGTTTGAAGACAAAGCAAACCCGCTTCATTTCCATTCGGCCTCGGTATCGTCTGACGGGCGCTACCTGTTTGTGTCGGTAGGCGGACAAGGATTCGGCGACGGCATGATGATGAAAGACCTTACCCGTCCCGGCTCTGCATGGCAGGTGCTCGAGCCTTCACAGAATTTCGAGATCTATCTGCTCGATGTTATCGGCGACGAGATTTATCTGCTCACATCGGCCGGTGCTCCGCGCAAACAGGTTGTCAAGGCTCCGGTTTCGGCACCGTCGCGGGCCAACTGGGTAACGGTGATTCCCGAGCAGGAAGGTGTTATCTCATCTGCCGCCATTTCCGGAAAAGATATAGTTGTCGATGTTGAGAAGGATGCGTCGTCACACCCTGCGGTCTTTGCGCTCGACGGCACAAAGAAAGCCGATGTGGAGCTTCCCACCCTCGGCACTGTCGGCATTTCTGTCTCGCCCAAAAACGACGAGATGTTTTATAGCTTCACATCGTTCCTTTATCCGTCAACCCCGTTTGCCTATGACAAAGCCACCGGCGAGAGCAAGGCTGTGGCATCGCCTGAAGTGGCCGGTTTCAATGCCGGTGACTATGTTACGGAGCAGGTGTTCTATAAATCGGCCGACGGCACCGATGTGCCTATGTTCCTGACCTATAAGAAAGGTCTCAAACGCGACGGCTCGAATCCGGTGTATCTTTACGGCTACGGAGGCTTCAACGTCTCGCTTCCCCCTTCGTTCTCTCCCAACCGTCTGGTATGGCTTGAAAACGGAGGCATCTACGCCCAGGCTAACCTCAGAGGCGGCTCGGAATATGGCGAGGAATGGCACGAAGCCGGAACAAAGATGAAAAAACTCAACGTGTTCAACGACTTCATCGCGGCAGCCGAATACATGATTGCCGAGAACTGGACTAACCCCGACAAACTGGTTATCGAGGGAGGAAGCAACGGAGGCCTGCTTGTGGGTGCCGTTACTAACATGCGCCCCGACCTGTTCCGTGTGGCCATCCCGCGTGTCGGGGTAATGGATATGATGCGCTATCACCTGTTCACCATCGGGTGGAACTGGGCTTCTGACTATGGCACCAGCGCCGACTCGCCCGAGATGGCGGCCTATCTGCTTGCCTATTCTCCGCTCCACAACATCAGCAACGACGGCACTGAGTATCCGGCTATTATGGTAACCACCGCCGACCACGACGACCGTGTTGTTCCGGCCCATTCGTTCAAATATGCCGCGGCTCTCCAGGCAGCCGACACCGGAAGCCGTCCGAAGCTTATCCGCATCGACAGCAAAGCCGGGCATGGAGGCGGCAAACCCATCGCCAAAGTGATTGATGAATACACCGACATTTATTCGTTTATTTTCCATAATCTCGGCATTGACCCTGATCTGGACAAATAAAGCAAATTAGATAAGAGTGAGATTTAACCTGCTGATCCTGATACTCCTTCCGGTGTTAGCCTCATCGTGTTTCACCGGAGTCGAGTCAACCCCCAAGATAATCTATAAGGAAGAAAAAAACTCTCGTGCCGACAGTTCGGCCGAGGAGCGGATTTCCTCCATGTTCAAGCCTGATCCGTTTTCCCGCTGGGAAAGCGGAAAGGCTTTTTATGTAACCTCGCCACGTATATCGCTGGCGCTGTCGGGAACTTCGCCTCAGACGGTGATGCCGGAAACCGGCGATTCGATAGTCTATACCGGTTGCCGCACTGTCACTGACCTTACCGGCGATGAGATTGTGGAACTGCTGTTTACCGCTCCACGCACAGGGTCGGAGCTGACCTACCGCACCAATTCTACCCGCCGGAAACTTGATGAGTCAGACAAGGTGGAGATCCCCTTTACGATCGATCTCGGTCTGGTCGGTCTTGCCGCCGGAGAGCTGGCCGGCAAGGAATATTTCATCAAGACCAGTCTGTGGTCAGACGGTTCGGGCGGCACTGTCAACGGCCGCAAGTTTATCAAGGTCAAGGTAACCGGAGTAGTGCCGGGCAATGAGGTCTATCCGTTCAGGGTGTTGTTTGCCGATGAGGCCGGCAATCCGGGCTCGGTATATATGTCGGCTGCCTCCGGCGCCCGGTGGATTCCGCGCGAGTTCCAGTCGCTGTTCAGCATTGTCGATCCGCGTCTGAGCTATCCGCAGATTTCCGACGCCATGTGGCGGAAGATAATAAACTCGAAAGTAGAGAAAGGGATGACCAAGACTGAAGCCACTCTCGCGCTCGGCTCGCCGGCCGGCATCGACCGTGGCCATGACCATAGCTCGTCATATGAGCGGTGGGCTTATTCCGACGGGGTTTATCTCATATTCGAAGACGGCCTGCTTGTCAGGCATAACCAATAAAAACAGCTTATGCGACTGACTTTTCTTGGAACCGGAACTTCATGTGGTGTGCCGCAGCTGCGGTGCGACTGTCCGGTGTGTCATTCTGTAGACCCGTGCGACAGCCGGTTGCGATGTTCGGCCATGCTTGAAGCCGACGGGCGCTTCCTGCTTATCGACTGCGGGCCAGACTTCCGCCAGCAGATGTTGCGCTTTCATCGCGAAGGCGATCTCGACGCGCTTCTGATAACCCACCATCACTACGATCATGTTGGGGGTACCGACGATCTGCGCCCATATTGCAAAGGGAAAGATGCCTTCCCCATTTACTGTCAGGCAGAGGTGGCCGACGATCTGCGTCGCCGCATGCCCTACTGTTTCGAGGCCGATCCATATCCGGGTGTGCCACGGCTTGATCTGCACACCATCTCGCCGCTGAGGCCGTTCACGGCTGCGGGCATAGAGGTGTTGCCGCTTCCAGTCAACCATTATAAACTTGATATCGTAGGTTTCCGTTTCGGCAGTCTGGCCTATATCACCGATGCCAAAACCGTGCCGCAGATCACTATCGATTCTCTGCGAGGCATCGACACCCTGGTTATCAACGCACTGCGGTTTGAGGAGCATATGTCTCACATGTCGCTTGCCGAAAGCCTTGAGGTGATTGAGGCAATAGGCCCGCGCCGAGCTTATCTCACCCATTTCAGCCATGGCATAGGCTTTCAGGCCGATCTGCCGCCGAAGTTGCCCGACAACGTTTTTCCGGCACACGACGGGCTCACAATCACCATCGGCTGACATTTTACTGACTCATCATAAACCTCAGAAGCCTTACCGACACTATGGGATATATAACATCTGAAAACATTCTGCTGATAGGCTCCACATTGCTTATCGCAGGTGTTCTTATCGGCAAGACAAGTTATAAAATAGGTTTGCCGCTGCTGCTCATTTTCCTTCTTGTAGGGATGGGATTCGGCACCGACGGACTCGGAGTGCAGTTCAGCGACATGCACACCGCGCAGTTCATCGGCATGATAGCCCTCTGTATCATTCTTTTCTCTGGCGGCATGTCGACCAAGATCAGGGAGATCAGGCCTGTGCTTGTGCCCGGGCTTGTGCTTTCTACTGTCGGAGTTCTGTTCACAGCCTTCCTCACCGGCGTTTTTGTGTGGTGGCTGTCAGGAATGAGCTGGACTAATATCCATTTCGCCTTTCTGCCGTCGCTTCTGCTGGCCGCAACGATGTCGTCGACAGATTCAGCCTCGGTGTTCGGCATTCTCGGAAGTCAGAAAGTCGGATTGCGCAACCGCTTGCGGCCAATGCTTGAGCTTGAGAGCGGCTCAAACGACCCGATGGCTTATATGCTTACGATAATCCTGATCGAGACAATCACGCTGGGTGGCTCGTTGTCGGTATCCATGC
>CAMWTV010000222.1 GCA_947177215.1 uncultured Muribaculaceae bacterium | reverse complement strand
GAACTTACATAGGGGGGTGGCCTGTGAATGTCGAGGTCAAAACTCCGCTACCTACTTATCAGTGGAATAATCTTGTGGCTGTGATCGACGGAGACACGCGGGTCATCAGCCTGTATAACAACGGGGTGGAAGTGGGTCGTGGCCGTTGTCAGGGCGCCATCTCGCTGAAAGCATCGCCGCTTATGATGGGGCAGGGCTTTGTCTCCCGCTATTCAGGCCCGTTCGAGCTTATGTCGTTCAACGGACTCATTGATGATATCCAGGTATGGGACGAGGCTTTGCCGGCTTCGGAGATAGCTTCATGGACTCCTGAGAACAAGGCCGATCTTGACATTCCGTCGTCGCGTTTCGCCGATGATATTCTTCGTCCGCGTTTCCACGGGATGCCTGCCGCCGCGTGGACTAACGAATGTCACGGCATGGCTTATGCCGACGGACGCTACCATCTGTTTTTCCAGAAAAACGCCGACGGCCCCTATATGGCGCGCCTTCACTGGGGGCATATCTCAAGTGAGAATCTCTATGACTGGCGTGAGGAAAAAATAGCCATCGCACCCGGCGCTCCCTATGATATAAAGGGATGTTGGAGCGGATGTGTGTTTACCGATCAGAAACTTACAGGGGGCAGACCCAATATTATCTACACGGCAGTTGATTATGCACGGGCAAGCATAGCTCAGGCTGTTCCCGACGACGAAGGGTTGCTCAACTGGACGAAATCTTCAAATAACCCGATAATTGCCGGACGTCCGGAGGGCCTGAGCGACGATTTCCGTGATCCTTACTTTTTCAGAAATGGCGACAACGCATACATAATTGTGGGATCATCGAAAAACGGAGTCGGAACAACCACCCTTCACCGTTACGACGAAAATTCATCGTCATGGAGCAATACCGGCGACCTGTTCTTCACCGGAACAACCGCTTCGCAGTGTGGCGTGTTCTGGGAAATGCCCAACATAACGCCGATGGATAACGGGCGATGGCTGTTTACAGTTACTCCTCTCGGAACGTCGCAGGGTGTGCGCACTCTCTACTGGACGGGAACAATCGACAACGATGGCCATTTCAAGCCTGAATCAAATTTCACTGTTCCTAAAGGTGTGGAGCTTATCTCGAAAGAAGGATTCGGTCTGCTCTCGCCGACTGTTTTCAACCACGACGGGCGCACTATCGCTCTCGGTATTGTGCCCGATAAACTTTCGGGTGAAGACAACTGGAATCTCGGATGGGCCCACTGTTATTCCTTGCCGCGAGAATGGTGGTTAAACGAACAGGGCGAACTCCAGCAGAAGCCGGTGGCCGAGCTTCAGGGGCTGAGAACTTCAGGTGGCTTTGCCGAGACTGATTTTGAGCTTGACGGCACCATGAAGCTCGAGCCTGTGAGCGGACGGGCGATTGAACTGCTCGGTGTATTCGAACTTGGAACATCTCCGGTTGGATTCAACATCTTCAAAAATGATTCCGGTTGCGGCTCAATTACCTATACGCCTTCTTCCGGTGAACTTACGGTTGATTTCAGCTCGCTCAGACGTCTGGTCAACGACGGCGGGGTATATGGCGGTGTCTACAAAGCGGCGTTGCCTGAGTTTCTGCGTCGTGGCACAGAACTGAAACTCAATGTTTTCGTTGATCATTCAATAGTCGATATATTCATCAACGACCGGTGGGCCACATCAATAAGGGTGTTCCCGACCGATGCCGATGCTTCAGGTGTAGAGGCGTTTTCCGGAAATGGAAAGGTGAAGGTGAAATCGCTCCAGGCATGGAATCTCAACCCCTCCGCATCAGGTTCGCTTCCGGTGGTCTCAGCCGGTAACTGTGATTCTTCGGCTCCTGTCAATGTATATTCGGCCGACGGCCGTTTGCTCCGTTCTCAGGTAGAGCCGGAAATGGCTCTCGACGGACTTCCTCTGGCCATATACATTGTAGGCGACAGGAAAGTTGCCGTGCGGTGAACGGTTTGGCTGACTGAGATCTGTCAATACCATAAAACAAGGCCGTGTTTCAGGATTCTGAGTTCCTGATACACGGTCTTGTTTTCGTATGTTTGTAATCAAAATCAAAGGAAGAACATTACACCGGCCGAAAGCGGTTTGAACTGAGGGGAGCCATGTCCCTGCAGAACGGTCTGTGGAGAGTAACGCACATATAACCCGCATGATTTCCACAGTTGCAGGCATCCGAGGAAATCGATTGTAGTGCGCCGGTGATGGAATCCTTCGGCATATTCTTCCATGTCGTTCCCTGTTTCTGTGCGATATGAGGTGCGAACCGACGCATGGGTGTTGAAATTCAGTATGGCTCCGGCGGTTATGGCAATGCCGCTGTTGCCGAATTTCTGGCTGAAAAGCAAGGGGAGCCCGAGGCTGAAAACTTTGATGCGTGAGTTGCGCGGAGTGGAACCTTCCGGATAGGGTGATGTGCCGATGCCTCCGGCCCCGTTGATTGTCAGGTGGTGCGACCGGGTGGTTATCCGGTAGTTGCGCCAGTCGAAGCCGAGTCCGAGCGACACAGAGAATCCACGGTTGCAATATTCAGCCGCGATGGCATTGACCCATGAGATCTCAAACGATTTGTTCCATTGCAGCCCCAGGCCGTCGGGCTGGTCGACTGCATTCACCATACCAAGGGCGATGCCACCTGTGATAACATTCCAGTGGCGTTTTGCCTTTATTCCAATCACTCCGTCATAGATAGTTGTCATATAGCCGCTTCGGGTTTCCTGATTTGATTTTATGGCGGAATTGGAATCGTAAGGCTGTTCGAACACCGATGATGTCTGATCGCTGTTTATCACCGTTACTGTCAGTCCGTGTGAGTTTTCTGTGATTATTGCCGTTTCGGGGGTCTGGGCTGTGAACAGGGTGTCGGGGCGCTCTTCAGAGCGGAGGCCAAGGACTGCCGATGCTGCGGCAAGGGTGAGAATTATATATCGTTTCATATGTCAGTCAACATGAAATTACAATTGGAATTTGATTATCGCTTATCGTTGAGTGTGAATGTGTGGTTAGAAATCAAGTGAGGCTCCTATCGACCATGACTTGAATTCGGGGCCGTAGGGTTGCTTCATCACATTCATCGGACTCCACCGGGCATAGACCGCTATGCTCCCTCTCAGACCTATCCCCGCCATCAGATCGACTGTTATAAGCTCTTGTTGAATCCCTTTCACGGTCTCCCGATAACGAATTCCGTCGCAGCGCCATTGCGAGTTGGCTACGGAATATGTGTTGAAGTTGATCCATGCGCCTGCCGATATGCCGAGTTTTTTCCAGATACGCTGGTTTACCATCAGAGGCACATGGAAAGTGATCACGTCCCAGCGTGAATGGTCTACAGCTGTTCTGTTGTCAGCCCGGGCGCTTGTGAAGGTGTCGCCCTGTCGGATAAACACAGTTCCTTCCGGAGCGAGGTAACGCCTCATTCCAAATCCGATTCCGGCCTCGAACGAAGGGCCGTTTCTCCATGGCGACCATTCCACGCCGATAAAGTCGGCCACGCCAAGTTCGAAGCAGTTTCCCACGGCACTTTTGCCGTCGTAATTGAATATCCATCCCCAATACACGTTTTTCATTCCGGTGATGACACGTTTGTGGTGAACGGGCTGATCCTTGTCGGTTTTGTCGGGATGCTCTTTCATAAAAGGCAGCTCCATCACCCATTTGTCGCTGTCGATCATTGGCGGATCAGTCTTAGGGGTCTGTTCCACAGTGTATGAGTAAATGTCAACGCTGCTGCTGTCGTCGTTGGCGATCATTGCCTTGACTATGGTCTTGTTGCCGTTTCTGATTATGGAGAGTTGTTCGGGCCGGCTGATTATCTTTACAGTATCGGCTGTTTCGGTCTGGGCATGCGCTCCGAGAGTTGCTGCGGCTATTATGCCTATTAGTGCTTTGAATCTCATATCTGGATGAATTATTTTCTTACTTTTTCGAGCATTCGGTTTATTGTCTGAGGGGT
>CAMWTV010000221.1 GCA_947177215.1 uncultured Muribaculaceae bacterium | reverse complement strand
TCGGCGACGCCGACACACCCAGACACCACCCCTTGTGAAACACCCAGTTGTAGGGATATCCTATCTTGAGGGCATAATTCATGTTCTCCACATCGTAGAGATAATTCCATGTCTCGGGAATCTGACGGAAAAGCTCATCCTCAAGCGAACTGAAATTAAAGTCGTATTTCTGTTTCGAGAATGACAGCCCGGCATACATCGACCCTGAGCTGCGCATCTGTATCTTGCTGTAATAAAAGGCTGCAGCCTGCGAATAATGTCGGTGGTTGAAAAAATAATACATGTCGAGCTGCCACTGCGAAGTGTTCATATCCCTGAAAGGAATATCCACACGCTTCACATCGTCGGGCATACCCAGCCGGTGTATATTGGTGCCGATATCGTTTTTCATGCTCTGGAACTCCATGGCAAACAGCGAGCAGTTAAACTGGAAATTAAACCTCTCGCGCCGACGCGACGCACCATTGAAAATCTTGTTCAGGTCAAGATCATAGCCGAGCGACACAGCCATATACGTAACATACAGACCCAGAGTGGTCGAAGGGCGCGAAGCCATCTCCATGCGGTAGCCGTCGATCAGGCGGAAGTCGTAAATGTCGAACCACGAATCGGTTTTCATCTTCACATTCCACCTCTTTCCCGACCCCTGCACATAAGTCGAGTCATACGAGTTGAAAAACTTGTCGCCCCACCGGTACACCCCCACACAGAACCGCGGGAACTTGCCCCAGGCGGCTATCGAATCAAGCTCGAACGAACTCACCGAAATCGCCGACGCCCGCTGCGGCGTCACAGAAAACATCATAGCGGCCACCAGCGGCAACAACAACACAGCCAGCCGCCTGACGGCAACCGGCATCAAAATCTGTCGTATCTTTGAAAACAGTGACTTCATATCCCTCTTCAGGCGGCAGGCATTGTCGCAGAGCCTGCATCGCTATGTGAAGAAATGTGCGTTATCGGTTTGAAACTTTCCCGCAAAGTTACACAATTTGCCACACATATGCCACAGTCACCGTAAGATTCGGCCAAAAAGACCAGAGCGTGCCGTTTTAAAACAAAAAAGATCCCTGCCGTTCGGCGCATGGCGCCTCATGGCAGGGATCGCTACCCATGGGAGGGGGATATTCTTTTATTTCACAGCAAGCTTGCGGGCCACGTTTCCGGCCGGAGTGGCAACATTCACCACATAGATTCCTTCGGTCAGAGCCGACGCGTCAAGCTCCACAGTGTCGCTGTCAGACGAAACGGCAAGCACTCTGGCACCCTGAATGCTGTAAACATCCACAGCAACTTCGCCGGCACCCACATAGCTTATCTCATAGCGGCGGTCGCCGAGGTTCTGGATAACCAGATTCCGCTCACTGCTGTCGGCCGAAACACCCTCAAGCGAGGCATGACGCTCGATAGCGAGTTTCAGACCGGCAAGCGCATCAATCTTACCCGCACCCCAGCGCTTGGTGTTTGTTTTTGTATAACGGTCTTGTATCGACGACTCATTGATAATGTCGAGACACTGCTGAACCGTCATGTCAGGCCATGCCTGAAGCCACAGGCCAACTACACCGGCTACGAAAGGCGACGACATCGATGTTCCCTGCATGGGATACCAGTAGCTGTCACGGCCATATTGCGATGAATAAGCGTTAAAACGATTGCCCGACACAGCATCCGACATGACATTTCTCATCCAGTATGAGCTCACCGACGATACCACCTGGGCACCGGGGCCACATACATGAGGCAGCTGACGGCCATCGGCGGTCTCGCCATATGACGAGAATGAAGCGATATCACCCACAGTGCCGGATCCGGCATATGAGCCTGAAGCCACATAAGGAGCTGATGTACGCGACAGATACGCGCCGACAGAGATCATGTTATGACCGCAGCCGAAGCCGTTGATCGTTCCGTCATCAGTGCCGGCCGTGTAGCCGCTTATATTCTCTGACGAGAAAATAGCCTCTGCCTTAGAACTTGAGAGGGCATTGACATAACCGCGCACTTCACGGCCTACTCCGGCCGAGATATTAACGCCAAGCAGATAGCTCGGCAACTGGGTCGGAGTCACATTACCGACGATATAGACATTGTAACGGCCGGTTGCCTTGTCGACATCGGCAGTTGCCGACATATAGCTGGCGCCGTCATACTGAGAAGCCATAAGGCTGCTTGTCGACGAAGCCAGACGTCCGGAGCCACCCTTGCTTACAGGAACCGACTCGATCACCTTGCCGGTAGAACGGTCATAGATCACAAGGCTGAAAGTAAACTCTTCCTCGCTATCGGCCCAGAACTCAGCCGTATAGAAAATAGGAGTTGTAGCATTGGTGGAGTTTGTGGTCTGCGGAACAATGAATGTATTCAGATTCTTACCTGCCCCCATAGCAGTGAAACGTTTTTTCACAGCCATAGGCAGTCCGCCTTCGTTACCGGCAGAGATACAGATGATTGCATCCTTGCCGAGCTCGTCAAGAAATTTGCTGCGGTCTGAATTGGGGTCATGCGCGCCGTTGTTGCTTCCCAGAGAGAGGTTCACCACTGCGGGCTGCCCTATCTCCTTGGCTTTTTTGACAACAGATGCTATACCGTCAAGAATGGCGTTGTCGGTAAAGTCGCCACAACCTATCACTATATCCGATTCATACGACGGGCCGTAAAAAGGAATCTTTCCGTTTCCGTTCGACGGAATTCGCCCCTCGGCGCTGTTAGTTCCCGCAATGATTCCGAGAACATGGGTACCGTGCGATTCCGAAGTCGCCTCTGTTGTGAAAGACGCGATATCCTCAGGCGATGTAACATCCTGATTGGCGGCAGTGTCGCTGCGGCGCACATATATGGCTTTCACACGGCTGTTGCCGTTTGCATCGCGGAACGCCGCGTGATTCGGGTCAAGGCCGGTGTCATAAAGCCCCACTGTCACACCTTTGCCTGTGTAGGCGTGGCCCGAGAGCCCGTCGCCTGTGCCATCATGCACAACATCCACATTAGAGATCTCCCTGGCAACGTCAAGATACGGACGGCTCTCCGTCCCGAAGCTTACAGTTTTCACCTCTTTCAACGCGGCGAGCGCTTCTACCTTGTCGAGCGACACTCTGACCATAGCCATCGAGCCCACTACATTAGTAACTTCATAACCCTGCGTCTCAAGAACATCTGCAGTTTCGCCACTTTCAAGCGTAACGAGCACAAGCACATCAGGCGCCTGCGAAACGCCTCTCGTTCTTTCCTGCATCTGATATGAGTCAAGCATGAGCCTGCCGGCGCCGTTTATCTTCGACTGGCCGAAAGAGGTGCCGCAACATACCGAAGCGAGCATCCCGAAGAGTAGTAAATTCTTCTTCATATCTGTTTTTAAATCTGATTTAATAATTACATCTATCACACTGCGGAAAAAACACCTGTACCTTCCGCGAAACCTACGGACTGTAAATAACGCCCGGCCAAAATGCCACCTACAATACCGGCATTCCGGATATTTTGCAAAGATAGCAATTAAAAATCAAACACAATGCCCGTAACTTAAACATTTTCATCGGTTTTTGCATTTTTTACCATTAACTTTATATTTAAATTAGGCATACTGTCATCGAGGCGATTTTAAACGTATCAGTCAAAAAGTGCTAATGAATTCCAATCTCCTATAAAGGTTTACAAATCTCAAAATTAACATAATTTTACCCAATTATTTTAACTATTTTTCAATATTTATGCAGAATGAATATTTATGCACCAATTTTCATTTATATCATCCTGTAACACTGCGCGTTATAAAACACTGTTTTAAAAATCTGCTTTACAACATGCCAAAATTTTAGGCAATTCAATCTCAAAAGGAGTGAACAAGTGTTTATTTTTTTGACATTTTGTATTAACTTTGCCGATACTATCTGTTGGCAAAATGATTCCAGAGCCCGCTCAGAGGGGCAAAACAGGTTGAGAAACCGGTTTGGAATCCGGTCAATAGTTAAGTGCTGTTAATAAAAACAAA
>CAMWTV010000220.1 GCA_947177215.1 uncultured Muribaculaceae bacterium | reverse complement strand
GCCATCTGCTGACGGAATTCCGGAAGAGGCTTGCGGAAGTATTCCTCTACTTTTTCTTTTGTCCCGAGATTGGTAACGAGATAGTTGATGCGCTGCTCCACGGCCTGTGTCACCATAGATTCCTGCACTTCGACTGTATCGATGTCGGCCTGGTGAAGGAAGAGTTTCTCAAGCGCAAGCTGCTCGGGGATAACGCAATAAGGATCGCCGTTAACGGGAATTTTCTCATAGAGCATCTGCTGGTAGGCTTCCTCGATCTCGCTTTTATAAATAGGCTGGTCGCCGACCATCCATGCCACTTCCTCAACAATGTTGTTGCCGGCGGCTATGGCAGCCATCGCTATTGCGGCGAAAGCCGCGACAAAAGATGTAGAACGTAGTTTCACGTCGGATAAAATTTACATGATAGGAATCAGGAGGCCTAAGCCACCGGGAGAGAGCAGTTTCAACTGACAAAGTTACATTTTTCTTTTTTATTATCAAGATTTGCGGGTGTTAAGGAGAGTGAATTCGGAGGAAAATGGTAATTTTGCGAAAGCTTGAGTTATTGGGAATGTGTCGACGCGCTGGCATTTTCAGCAGGTCGGCAGGGGCGTCAAGAAGCCTCAACCGGGGATTTTTTCAGTTTTATTTATCCGGAATTCCGACATGAAAAACAGGATTATCACATATCTGGCAACGGCAGTGACCATAGCGGCGTTCTGGCTGCATGGGTCAGCCGGCAACATAAGCCGAAACGATGTAGAGGGGGCGCTCAGACAGCTTGACGGCGAGATAAAGAATATTGACGGATACATGGCCAGGCGCGAATGCCGGATAGACTCGATAAAGCGGAGACGAAGCGCAATGGCGCCCGGAAGCAAGGAGTGGCTTGAAAGCAGCATGGAGATTGCCCGAAGCTACAATTCGTTTAACAACGATTCGGCGCTCGCCTACTACACCGAGGGCCTGGATATGGCCCGGGCTGTCGAGGCAGACTCGCTTGTGACCGAGTTCCGTGTGCGACGAGCCACATATCTGACTCTCAGCGGCTATATCCATGACGCGCTGTATGAACTGCAGCAGGTTGACACAACGCGGTTTGACAAAGGGTTGTGGCGTACCTATCACGATGCCACACGGCAGATGTATTCGTATATCTCGACTTATTACGACGGAAGGAGCGAGACATATGACCGATGGAACAATATGTCGATATCGGCCCAGAAAAGGCTGCTGCCGCTGCTTGACAGAAACAGCGACGAATACAAGCTGAATCTGGGCGAGTATTATTTTTCGTGCCGAGAGTATGCGAAGAGCAATGAAGTGCTGTCGGAGCTGGTGAAAAACACCGGACATGACACCCGGACGTTTGCGATAGCAAGCCATATCCTGGCCCAGACCGCCAGAGTGAGGGGTGACCGCAACGGATATCTTTACCACCTGGCCAACTCGGCCATAGCAGATGCCAGAATGGCCACACTCGAGGTGACTTCGATTCAGGAGCTCGGCGGCACGCTTTTCGAGATAGGCGAAACCAGGCGCGCACATGATTACCTGCGGATGGCGCTTGAGAACGCCGTGAGCAGCCGTGCCGCGGTGAGAATGAACCAGACTTCATCGCTTTTAACGATGGTCGACCATGAGCATAACCGCCAGGTGGTGATGTGGAGGCGCATCAGCAATGTGACCATAGTGATCATGGGGGTGCTTCTGGTTGCGCTCGGAACTGCGCTCTGGTATCTGAGACGCCAGCTGAAAAGGGTTGACTCGATGAAACAGCACCTTGAGGAGGCCAACAAGACCAAAGATGTATATATCAGCCAGTTTCTCACATTGAGCTCGATCTACATGGACAAGCTCCAGCAGTTCAGCAAGCTTGTGAACAGAAAGCTGTCGGCCGGCCAGGTCGAGGAGCTTCAGAAGCTCACCAAATCAGGAAAATTCATCGAGGAGCAGAGCAAGGAGTTTTATTCGGTTTTCGACGACGCGTTTCTGCATATCTATCCCGATTTCCCTCGCAAGGTAAACGAACTGCTGCGACCGGAGGAGCAGATTGTTCCGGCCGAGGGTGAACTGCTGAACAGCGACCTGCGGATTCTGGCGTTCATGCGTCTGGGAATCGACGATGCCCAGCGGGTTGCCCAGATTCTGAATTACAGCGTGAACACCATATATGCCTACCGGAACAAGCTCCGCAACAGGGCTATAAACCGCGACAGCTTTGAGAAAGACATAATGGCTATAGGATGAGCGGATTGCGCGCCATGAACAGAAGGGATCGGGCATAATGAATGTTTTACATGCACGATGTGAACGATTGGCGGGGGTGATGTGTTATAGAATCATAACTGACATTTATTTTTTGTGAAAAATGAACAAGATAATAAAATTCATAGGGGGTACGGCCTTTGCCGCCCTGCTGCTTACGGGATGTGACTCGCGTGCAAAACTGGCGGAATCGATTCAGGGAGAGTGGACAGGCAATCCGGAAAAGCTTCTTGACACCGGAGCCGCCACAGCCTCGATGGTAAGGATGATGGAGTTCACACAAGGTTCGACCGACAGAGAGGGCACTGTGACGATGACTGCACTGATCACAGTCGAGAACACGATGCAGTTCAACGACTCGCTTGTGACGCCGCTTCAGATCACCGCCTCGGGCAACGCGACGATAACCGGTGTGTATCAGGCCAAGGACGATGACGAACTTATGATAAGCCTTGACGCCACGTCGATGACGGTGAATGTTGACCCAGACGGAGTGGCGCTGAACTACAATGTGTTGAGCGAGGATTCGAAGCCGGTTGTCGAGAAGCTGCGCCAGGGAGCTGCGGTGCTGGCCACCCAGCAGATAACACGGGCGGCTCAAAATGCGTTCTCGAACATAACCGACATCGACGACATTCATGTGAGGGGCTCGCTGATGACCTGCGAGATAGGACACAAAGACCTTATATTCAGCAAAGGCACGTTTCCATCGGCGAACCGATAGGCCGCTGTGCGACAAAATATTTCTGACAAATGATTATTGTGACCTGATGCGCTCTTCCACAAGGGGGGCGCATCAGAGCTGTTGTATAAGGGGTTGAACGGCATGGCCACAAACTGTGTCAAATGATTTTTTTACGATTAACTTAAAAGAATCCAAACTCTGCAAAGATTGGGATTTTAAGGAGAACAAAAACGGATAAAAATTCGTAACTTTGCAACATGTTACGGTGATACCGACAGCAGCAAGCCGGGTGATAAAACAGACCGTAACATCGTTTTATCCGACAATAACACTAATAAACTGAAATATGGCAACTAAACCGTTTCACTATCAGGAAATGTTCCCTCTGGGGCCTGACACAACCGAGTATTATCTCCTGACACCGGAGTATGTAAAGACAGAAAACTGGGGCGGACATGAATTTCTTGTCATCGATCCCGAAGCGCTGACCGTGCTGGCCCGCCAGGCTACCCACGACAACGCATTCATGCTGCGCCGCGAGCACAACCAGATGGTTGCAAAGATTCTGAGCGATCCAGAAGCGTCGTCGAACGACAAATATGTGGCGCTCACAATGCTCCGCAATGCCGAAGTGGCCGCCAAAGGGCAGCTTCCTTTCTGTCAGGACACAGGCACAGCCATTATTCACGGAGAGAAGGGCCAGCTGGTCTACACCGGATGTGACGATGCGGAGAAACTGTCGAAAGGGGTTTACGACACCTATACCACCGACAATCTGCGCTATTCGCAGAATGCACCGCTGAACATGTATGACGAAGTGAATACCGGTTGCAACCTGCCCGCGCAGATCGACATACACGCCGGAAAAGGGAATGAGGACGAATATCATTTCGTGTTCGTGGCCAAAGGGGGCGGTTCAGCCAACAAGACCTATCTCTATCAGGAGACCAAGGCCATCATCAACCCGAAAACCCTTGTGCCTTTCCTGGTCGAGAAGATGAAGACTCTCGGCACAGCCGCCTGCCCGCCCTACCACATCGCATTCGTTATCGGCGGAACCTCGGCTGAAAAGAATCTGGAGACCGTGAAGA
>CAMWTV010000219.1 GCA_947177215.1 uncultured Muribaculaceae bacterium | reverse complement strand
TCTATAAGATCAATAATCTCCCGCAACTCGTCGACCGAAATCTTCTCCTCCTGGGCAAGTGCCGAAACCACACTTTTATACGAATTGTCAAAATAGTTTCGTATAACCTCAGCAAGCGAACGGTCTCTGAAATCGTTCTTACGCGCTATGGCATAAAAACGGTGAGAGCCCCCAAACACCTCATGCCCAACATAACCCTTCTCTTCAAGAATTCTGACCTGCGTGGCCACTGTGTTGAAATGGGGCCTCGGCTCAGGATAGAGTTCCACCATATCTCTTACGAAGAGCGGCCCTCTGTCCCACAGCATCTGCATTATGCAGGCCTCTTTCTCGGTAAGCACCTGTCGTTTACGTCCGGCTTTCATATCATCTTAAATTACTGTTTGTAACGCTCAAATCGAACCGCCTGTGGTTCGACATAAAACTAATGAATTAGTTCTCATCGGCAAATATATAACTAATTTATTAATTCAACAACTAATCAATTAGTTTTTTTGCATTATTAAAAATACTAATGCCAATCCATCGCAATTCATTCCCTTGATAAACAAGGTATTGGCAAAATAATTCCGATTACTGTTTCCGCATCCACGCTACAGGTCATGCTTAAGATAATCGGCCACAAGCTTCACATCCCATCGGCTTACACCAGAAGGCAGAGACGCGAGCAATGACGAATAGTCGCCCGACGAATCTCCGTCAAAATTTTCAAGAGCCGATTCAATGGCATTCATAACCATAGGGGTAAGCACGTCGCGCAGCTCTATCTCTCCATCAGCCACATGCTGCATCAGATGAGACATAACGGTCGACAGCGCAAGATTGCGCTCGTCGGCTATCTCATATCGAGTCATCCCTCCGGCAAACATATTGTATGAAATCTGATGACTGGGAATCTTCGGCTCTTTCGGAGCTTTTGGCTTACGCTCTTTCGGTTTCTTTTCACCCTTTTCCAGCCTTCCGCCACGCGCAACCCTCTTCAACGAACTCTCCCGCGATGAGTCAAGCGACGCATCTGCCTTGAAGTGGAGATAACCCGCTACAGAAAACCCGTGAACCGCAATTTTTTCAAGCAGACACAAATGTATGTCAAGTTGCTGGCGCAGATCTCCAACCAGATCCTTCACTCTCTGCGAGGCCTTCTTGTTGTCAGTCCGCACCTTGGCCGCCTGCTTCAGCGAATCGCCGAAAACGGCCGTCAGAGTGTCGCGGAAATATATGGCACTCTTCCCCACCCTGGCCTGAAGATTTTCGTCGCGGAGCTCGGCCACAGGCATCGCCGACAGCATGCGTATCCATTTGTCGGCTACTTCAACCACCTTCTCCTTCAGTTCAAGCTCCACTCCCTGCTGTGCTTCGGTCTGATTCGCGAAAGAGTGGCTGAATGTCTGGCCGAGCAGACGTGTCAGCGATCCCTGCATATTCACAAGATTCCTGAAGTTGAACAGATCGAGCAGAAGCTGACGGAAATATTCCTGACGTATATCATCAAGAATCTCATTGCTGCGGCGCGCTTCCGCCTCCTGACGCGTTATATACCCTTCCACCATGGGGTCGGCACCCAACGCGCCTGTCGATATAGGCGTGGCAAGAACAATCCCCTCGAGAGTCTTGCAACGGCTCAGAGCCACATAGACTTGCCCGGGAGCGAACGATGACCCCGCATCTATTATCACATTGTCGAATGTCAGACCCTGGCTTTTATGTATTGTTATAGCCCATGCAAGCCTCAGCGGCATCTGTGTGAATGTGCCCTGCACTTCGGTATCAATCCTGTTCGTCAGCTCGTTCACGGTATATCGGGCATTCTCCCATGCCTGCGGCACAACCTCAATCGGCTCATCCTCTCCGGGGCAAAGCACCTTCACCATCCCCTTGTCGGCATAGACAACATGCCCTATCTTACCGTTATAATACCGCCGATCCGAACCCGGATCATTCTTCACGAACATCACCTGCGCACCCATCTTGAGGTCGAGACATTCGGCCGTTGGATATGAATACTCCGGAAATGTTCCTTTCACAACAGCCCTGTATGAAAAAACAGGAGCCTGGATGCGGGCAAGCTCTGCCGCATTATAGTTGTCGGCCATATAGTTATGCGTTGTCAGACGCACAAAGCCGCTTCCCGCACGCGGCCGGAACGACGCATCAAGCCTTGTCGACAGCAGCGCCATGTCATCCGGGGTGATACGGTTCTCCCTTACGTTGTTTAGCAACTCGACAAAACGCCTGTTCTGCTGCCGATAGACCCTTTTAAGCTCTATGGTCACATAAGGAATCTGAGCCAGAGCGTTGCTGCCGAAAAAGTAAGGTGTGGAGTAATGTTGCCGCAGCAAAACCTCGTCCTGCGGCGTGACAACCGGCGCCAGCTGCTGCAGATCGCCTATCATCAGCAACTGCACCCCCCCGAAAGGCAATGGCGACCGCCTGTACTTGCGTAAAGCATTGTCGATTGCATCGAGCAGGTCTGACCTCACCATCGAGATCTCATCTATAACCAGAAGGTCAAGCGCGCGGATTATGCGCAGTTTGTCGCGTCCGAAGCTGAATTTGTCGCGATACTCGCTACCGGGCACATAGGGGCTTGTGGGAAGCTGAAAGAACGAATGGATTGTCACACCGCCGGCATTGATGGCGGCGACTCCCGTAGGGGCCACTACAACCATCGACTTGGCGCTGTTCTTACGCAGTGTGCGCAAAAAGGTCGTTTTTCCCGTTCCGGCTTTTCCGGTCAGGAAAATACTCATGCCGGTATGCTCCACATATTCCCATGCGAGTTCAAGCTCGCTATTGCGTTCGGGTGCTGTCATCAAATGCGTCTGGATAGATGTTAAAGCCCCATCTCAGGCACTTGCGCGCCTGATAATGGGGCAGATTATTCTTTGCAGGAAACTCCTGCATTACAGTTCGATCGATCGGAATCAGTCGTTGAAGGTCATCTCGTCGAATCCGGCCACATCAAACTCATCATCGTTGAATGAGTCCGAACCAAAGAATTCCTCGTCCATATCCTCAGCCGAAGCTGCGGCGGCAGCGGCAGCCTTGGCATCGGTCTTGGCTTCAAACTCGTCAAGATCCACATTTTGCTGCGGAGCCTTGCCAAGAGCAAGCGAACAGATCGGATCCATGAGGTTCCTTCCCGGAATAAGCTCTTTCATCTCCATGAAAAACGATCGGTCGGTCATGTAATCGAAGGTGAACATAAGCCGCTGCCCTTCGTCGTCGATCATGTCAGAGAGCACAGTGTTCTCCATCAGATAGACGTCCTGATCCGAATCAGACCCCATATCCTCGAGTGTTATCTCCTTTTCCTTTTCCCAATTATCATCACACAGAAAGAACGACGACATCTGATTCTTGTCGAAATCCACGCTCTCACAAATTGCGTTTTTCAAATCCAGAAAAGTGGCGTCCGCATCGATTTTGATTTCTCTCTTGAAGTTTTCAACCTCGTCAGATACTATGCGAAAATTAAAAATCATATTATTGAATTTCTGAATATTGTTTTCAAGTGATCGCCGCGCGCCGGGCAAAGGTCGGAACACTCTGCGCCTCCCACGGTTTACCGCTCACAAAGGTATAAATTAATAGCAGAATCCAACAAATTTTCACGGCTGTTTTTATCAACCATTTTATGTCATGCGCCATATGAAGAACTCCATGAGGAGTCACAGACAATAGCGTCTGGGCCATAACAACACGACATAGAAAAACAAGGCCGTGTGTCAGGATTCCGACACACGGCACTTCTGTCAGGTTATCGCCCGCTGAAATTTATTTCTGCGGAGTCACGGGCAATGCACGGCTGAACACCTCACGGAATGAAACGAGGGTTTCGGTTCTGAGCATGCCCAGCGGCTGAATTTTTTCGTGGATGAGATGAAGCAGATGCTCATTGTCTTTAGCATATACTTTTATGAGCATATCATACTGGCCGGTAGTGAAGTGGCATTCCACAACTTCCGGAATATCTTTCAGTTTCTCTACCACCGAATTGAACTGGTCGGTGTCCTTGAGGAAGATACCCACAAA
>CAMWTV010000218.1 GCA_947177215.1 uncultured Muribaculaceae bacterium | reverse complement strand
TCCAGCCCGCGACATTGAGCTTCTACTACCAGCGAAACACCGACATAGGCAACTACCCATTTGGCAACGATTATCTTCATTTCAAACTCTCTAAAACGCGGTTCTATCTCATGATGTCGCATGTGAACCAGGGCCTGACCGGCACCAACTATTTCTCCATGCCCCATTACCCCATGAACCCGCGCCGTTTCCAGCTCGGCCTGAGCATCGACTTCGCTAACTGACGCCAACCGATCCATCAACCCCACCGTTCAGCCATGTTTCAAAAACTACAGCCCCACAAAGGGCATGCCACACTCTATCTGTTGCTTCTCATAGCCATCCCCGCCCTGATGATAATGCTTCGCGAATGCTCGGCCCGAACACTGCCTCCGCGCCACGAGCCCATCGCCACAGGCGACACCATCAACGTGGCCATCGAAATCTCACCCGTAGGAGTCACAATGAGCGGCGACACCCTTTCAGGCACATACTACAACCTTATCCGCACCCTCTGCGCCACCCACGGGCGCCCTGTGGTGTTTCACCCGTTCACACAGCTTGAAACAGCGCTGAAAGGGCTCGACGAAGGGAAATATCAGATCGTGGCAAGCGCCATCCCCGTAACGGCTGAACTCAAGGAGCGCTATCTCTTCGTGGTCTCGCCCGACATCGACCGCCAGGTGCTGGTGCAGCTGCGCGACAGCGCCGGCAACCTCCCAGTCACCGACCAGTTCGGTCTCGGCGGCCGCCACGTCACCGTGCCCGCCGGCTCCCCGTTCATCTCACGCCTCCACAACCTGTCGCGCGAAATCGGCGACACCATTTTCATAACCGAAGACCCGCAATACTCCTCCGAGCAGCTCATCATACTCACCGCCCTCGGCGAGATTCCGAATGCCGTGGTCAACGCCTCCGTAGCCTCCCGCATGCTCCCATCCTATCCCCGCCTCGACGCCTCGCTCGAAATCTCCTTCAACCAGTTCCAGGGGTGGGCGGTAGCAAAATCCGATTCAACGCTCCAGGCCACCTTCACCCGCTGGCTCGAAGAGGCCTGCGAATAAAAACACCCGCCGGCACAGCCGCGACACAATAAAGGCCGTGTGTCAGACTTTCAGAATCTTGACACACGGCCTTTTATATATCCGTCTGGCGGGGATTTCCCCCGGCAGCATTACGACAATGCCGCCAGAGCCGCCCTAAGAGTTTCAAGCTTCGATTCGGCATCGGCCTGCTTGCGGCGCTCGCCCTCGATCACAGCCTCGGGAGCCTTCGACACAAAGCGCTCGTTCGAGAGCTTCTTCATAACCGATGCCAGGAATCCCTCATAATAGGTTATATCCTTTTCGATGCGCGCCTTCTCGGCCTCGATGTCGATATTGCCCTGAAGGGGAATGTCATATTGCTGTGTGCCCACCATAAACGAAGCCGCCGACGCATCTTTCGCCGCATTGCCCTCGATACGGTCGAGATTGGCCATTTTCAGCAACAGGGCCGCCATATCGGCTTCGGGAGCCTCGCCGTCGACCACCATCAGGCTAAGAGCCTCCTTGTTCGGAATATTCTTCTGGGCCCTCACACCGCGAACGCCCACAATTATCTCCTTGGCCTGCTCCATCGCGGCCAGCACAGCCGGTGCGTCTGCCTCGCAGCCACACTGGGGCAGCGGAGCATACATTATCGACTCACCCTCGCGGCGCGGCGCAATGTTCTGCCACAGCTCTTCGGTAATAAACGGCATGAACGGATGCATCAGGCGCAGAAGGGCGTCGAAATAACCCAGAGTAGCCTCATAGGTAGCCTTGTCGACAGGCGATCCGTAGGCCGGCTTGACCATCTCGAGATACCACGACGAGAACTCGTCCCAGAACAGTTTGTAGATAGCCATCAGCGCCTCCGACAGGCGGAATTTGCCCATCAGCTCGGTCACCTCCTCTACAGTGGCGCTCAGTTTGCATCCGAACCACTTCACCGCGGCACGGCTCTCAACACCCTGCCGGGCATCGTCGCTGACCTCCCACCCCTTCACAAGGCGGAAAGCGTTCCATATCTTGTTGCAGAAATTGCGGCCTGTCTCACAGAGCTTGTCATCGAAAAGAATGTCGTTACCGGCGGGAGCGGCGAGCATCAGACCCATGCGCACACCGTCGGCGCCGTAGGTCGCGATCAGATCCAGCGGGTCGGGCGAGTTTCCGAGCGACTTGCTCATCTTGCGCCCCAGCTTGTCGCGCACAATACCTGTGAAATACACATTCTTAAACGGCATCTTCCCCTCGAACTCATAACCGGCAATGATCATGCGCGCCACCCAGAAGAAGATAATATCGGGCCCGGTCACCAGATCCGATGTCGGATAATAATAATTTATCTCCTCGTTTCCGGGCTCCAGAATGCCGTTGAAAAGCGAAATCGGCCAGAGCCATGAGCTGAACCATGTGTCGAGGCAGTCCTCGTCCGGACGCAGATCCGACATCTCCAGCCCCATGTTTCCGCTCTTCTCGCGGGCGAGCTCGAGAGCCTCTTCAGCCGTCTCGGCAACCACATAGCCCCCCTCAGGAAGGAAATAGGCCGGAATGCGGTGACCCCACCACAGCTGGCGGCTGATACACCAGTCTTTCGTGTCGGTCATCCAGTGGCGGTAGGTGTTCTTGAACTTCGGCGGATAGAAACGGATATCGTCGTCCATCACCGCAGCCAGAGCCGGGCGTGTCAGCTCGTCCATCTTGAGAAACCACTGCATCGAGAGCTTCGGCTCTATAACCACCTTCGTGCGCTCCGAATAGCCCACCTTGTTGTCATAGTCCTCTATCTTCTCGACCAGCCCCTTCGCTTCGAGGTCGGCTATAATCTCCTTTCTCACATCGAAGCGGTCGTGACCTACATACATTCCACCCTCCTCCGAGATAGTGCCGTCGGGGTTGAATATGTCAATCACCTGGAGATTGTATTTCTCACCCAGCATATAGTCGTTCACATCGTGGGCGGGGGTAACCTTGAGACATCCGGTTCCGAAATCCATCTCCACATAATCGTCCATTATCACCGGCA
Organism: uncultured Muribaculaceae bacterium; assembly: GCA_947177215.1. Taxonomy (GTDB): domain Bacteria; phylum Bacteroidota; class Bacteroidia; order Bacteroidales; family Muribaculaceae; genus UBA7173. The sequence continues at coordinate 1,024 of CAMWTV010000218.1, read as the reverse complement.
CCGAACGGCCAACCATAGGCACGATCACACGTTTCCCCTCGAGCCACCGGTAGCGCTCGTCGTTCGGATTCACACACACGGCGGTGTCGCCCAGAATGGTTTCGGGGCGGGTTGTGGCAACAACTATATATCTGTCCTCACCCTCAACATAATAGCGCAGGTGATAAAGCTTCGAATGCTCGTCTTTATAGATCACCTCCTCGTCTGACAGTGCCGTAAGCGCCGCCGGATCCCAGTTGACCATGCGCACTCCGCGATAAATATACCCCTTCTTATACAGGTCGCAGAACACCCTTATAACACTCCGCGAGCGGATCTCGTCCATCGTAAACGAAGTCCTGTCCCAGTCGCACGAAGCCCCCAGCTTGCGCAGCTGTTTCAGAATTATCCCACCGTGGTGCTCCGTCCAGTCCCACGCGTGGCGAAGAAATTCCTCGCGGGTAAGGTCGGTTTTCTTTATCCCCTCGGCGGCAAGCTTGGCAACAACCTTCGCCTCGGTGGCTATCGAGGCGTGGTCGGTTCCGGGAACCCAGCATGCGTTCTTGCCCTCCATTCGGGCGCGGCGCACCAGAATATCCTGAATCGTCTCGTTAAGCATATGCCCCATGTGAAGCACTCCGGTCACATTCGGGGGAGGAATCACTATTGTGTAGGGTTCTCTACCGTCGGGCTCTGAATGAAACAGCTTGTGCTCCATCCAATAGGCATACCACTTATCCTCTACTTCAGCAGGATTATATTTCGTTGCCAGCATGTTATGATGTTTTTTCAGTTCTTAAAATCAATAATTTCACGCAAAATTACGAAAAATCCCGCAATATCCGGCCACAGCACCCCCACAATAGTTTGAATAGTTTGGTTGCAGCGTCGGGGATCACCTGAAATCCCCCGCAGAATCATGCTTTAACGTTAAAATCTGCGGCAAACATGCCCGTTACACATTTTTTTGCTAACTTTGTCATTCTTAAACACTGGCAATCTCTCTGACCGGACTCTGCCCCGGCACCCGGCCGTTGTCATGCGA
>CAMWTV010000217.1 GCA_947177215.1 uncultured Muribaculaceae bacterium | reverse complement strand
AACGATGACCATGCGAAACCGAGATCGCAGGCGCTGTGGCCGATGGCAATGAGATGCTGTCCGATGATGCTGCGGTCTCGCGGCCAGTCTGTTTCCTGTGTCTGGTCTGTTTCAACGGGTACATCCATCATGTGTGTCCATGTTTCGGTGTAAATTGCGGCCTGTTCGGCTGCATCGAGCCATTTTTTATCGCCGGTGAAGTCAAACATTGCCAGGAATCCGTTTATGGCCTGCTGGCCTGATTCGCTGTCGATTGTCTGCGGATTGTCGATTACACAGGCGATGTAGTGGTAGCCGTCATGTACATGCCGGTAGCAATAGTCGGCAGCTTTCATGAGGCAGTCGTAATAACTGCTGTTTCCTGTGGCTATGTAAAGCTCGACCAAGAACCGGAGAGCGCATGTGGTGGTGAATTTTGTCAGATCGCCGGCCGGATGTTTACCGCCGATGATTTTAAAGGGATGATATTCTTTGTAATATGAGCCGTCGGGATTCTGGTTCTCGACCATCCAGTCGCCGAATTTAACGGCGGCGTCTAACCATGCCGGTCGGGATATGCCGTTGCGTTCGGCGAAACACCATGCGTTGAGCAGACCTTGCATGCCCCAGCATGCCTGTCTGATTGCAGTATATGCCCAGTCGTCCCATGTGCCGTTAAGGGCGGCATAACGCGATTTTGGGAGTCCGAGATCGCTGAGGCTGTTCTGTGCCCAGAAATTGAGGATGGCGTTTCCGTAGCGTTGCCATGTCTGGTTTTCTTCTTCGATGCCTGCGCGGAACATTGCGTAGCCGGCTACTGTCTGTGAGCCTACAAATCCGATTTCGTAGGTGTTTTTGTTCATTGAGAAGTCTTTGAGCGAAACTCCCCACGGGAATCCCGGGGCATAGGCGTTGTATGGGGCCGGCCGGTTTGGCGCCAGATAATATTTCTCGCAGGTTTCGAGCAGTGCGCGATAGGCGCTTTTGAGGTCTTCTTCAAAAATTTCGGGATCGTATAGGCTGAAAGCTTTGTTCCATGCCGCATCGACGGCTTCGGCGTAGTCAGCTGTGCGGTTTATTCTGAAGCAGGCGCTGTAACTGTGGGCGCTGAAGTCGACTGAAACCGGATGGCGGCGCACGCCCATTCCGCCGGCATGCAGATCAGCCCCGGGGTAGGTGACTACTGCCGAAAAAGCGTCAGTGCGCGGGTGTTTTATCACACCGGTGCCACCGAACTGATATCCGGGGTCTGTGACAGAGCCTTCAGAATCGGCAAGCACGGTTTCACAGCGAGAGTTGGTGTGAACGAGGGTGAGGGTGACTCCGCTTGCTTTGTCGCGCATCATGACTACCGGTAGCGGAGTGCGGTCGTCGCGGTAACAGAATTCTGTATCGGTTGCCTGCGGAAGGTGTGCCGGCAGGTTTCCGGCCTGTTCGAAGTTGGCCTTGTACCATACACCGGGTATGAACACATCATATTCATCGAGTGTGTCGGCGTTGCTGAACTGAAGTCCGAACGCGCTGTAAAATCCGTCGGAATACGGGTTGGCGCCGAGTTCTGCCACGGATACATTCCGGTCGAGGCTGAATTCTCCGTCGCCATTTGCGGTAATATGGTCGGTTATATAGAAAACGTTTGTTGACGGAGTGGCTGTAAAACGAGATTTGAGCGTCAGCACATTGCCGTTTTTTTCAAATGAGGTATATGCGGGATAGAATGTTTTTATAGCTGCATCGATCATGAGTGCCGGATTTCTTTCCGCTCCTGCATTGAATTCGATGCCATAGGCGCTGACGGAGATTGTGTAGGTTCCGTCGGGAGCCTGATTTACATTCAATGTGACGTCGCCTGACGGCAATGTGGCTGAAGTCTCGGCCCAGAGGTTACTGCCGGCGACAAGGGCTGATACGATTACAGATATCGCATGTTTACGGGGAAAGGGAATAGCTGTAAGTTTTTTCATGGAATGTAACTGGATTGTGATCTGACGCAAAGTTATAGTGTATGGCCGGTTCGGGTTGTTCACTTCCATGTCAACTTTTTTAACTATGCTGTCAGGTAAATTTTTTGCAGAATAATGGCATTTTTGCCTGCCGGTTAAAATGTCACTATCCGGTCAGATAATCGTGTTATGTTGTCAAAATGGCTCAAAACGGGGTTCTGAGCCCATATTTGCGTGCAGGCTGTTTCTTGTTGACGTGATTATGTTGTATCTTTGAGTAATAATACCTATGCCATGAACAGATTAACTTTCCTATTAATTATGGTAATCGGCCCGCTGTTGTGCCGGGCCGGCGACTATGATAATTTTAAGAAATACAGCCGCGACAACGGTATGTCGAATTCGATGGTGAGCAGTATTCTTCAGGATAGCAAAGGGTTTATATGGATAGGCACAAAAAACGGTCTCAACAGGTTTGACGGATTGAATTTTGTAGAGTTCTATCGGGATGAAACTCCCGGCTCGCTTCGCAACAGCATGATCTGTTCGCTTTGCGAGACCTCTGACGGAGCCATATGGGTGGGAACTGACAAAGGCATATCAATATATGACCCTGTGACAAACAGGTTTTCGGATTTTGACAGGGGAATTTCAGGATCGCCTATGTCGCTTGATTTCACTGTGACGCAGATTGCTGAGGACGACAATGGCAGAGTGTGGATAAAGGCTCATCCGAACATTTACATGTATGACCGGAAGACGGATGAGGTAGTTTCAGTGAAGTCGTTGATCGACAAGACCGGATCTGACGCTGTTACCGCCATGGGAAAGGGGCATGACGGCACGATGTTTTTCGGGATGCAGGATGGACGAATTATCAGATATAACTGTGACAGCGGGGAGGAAGTGGAGATAGCGAGGGTTGACTCGACCCCATCGTGTGTGGAGGTTGGATTGCATGGCGAGGTTATTATAGGCACAACTGCCAGAGGGGTGTTCTGCGTAGAATGGCCGACATGGAATGTCAAACAGATGGATCTGGGAGGCGACAGCAACGTCTATGTGCGCGCCCTTACCTGTGTCGGTGATAAGGAGCTGTGGGTAGGGACTGAAAACGGCATTTATGTTGTATCAGGCAGCGGAGTGACCCATCTGACACATCAGCCGTTCAATTCCAATTCCATATCAGACAATGCAATCTATTCGATAGTGTGTGACCGTGACGGCGGTGTGTGGATAGGGAGCTATTTCGGCGGTGTGGACTATATGCCACCGTCGGAACGTTTTGTCAATGCCTATTATCCTATCGCGTTTGAGAATTCGCCTGCCGGATGCCGGATAAGGGAGTTTGTTGCCGATGGAGAGACTTTGTGGATAGCCTCGGAGGACAACGGCATTATAAAATATGATATGGCGACCGGCCGCTTTGACAATATATCGGCTTCGTCGATGCCGGTGAGGATCAGCTATAACAATGTGCAGTCGCTTGAACTTATAGGCGATGAGCTGTGGGCCGGCACTTTTTCAAGCGGTATCGATGTGATTAACACGCGCACTGGTGCGTGTCGCAACTATCGGCATTCGTCTGTGCACAGGGGCTCGCTCGGCAACAATGACATATTCGCTATATTCCATGACAGCCGGGGTGTGACATGGATAGGTACATCGTCGGGGCTTGAGACTTATGACCGGGCAACAGACACGTTCAAGGAATCGACGCTTGTTACAGCCACGTTTGTAAGCGATATAATAGAAGACCATGACGGCAATTTGTGGTTCGCCTCATATAACAAGGGTGTGTTCAGATATGATGCGGAGGCTCAGAACATAAGGCATTACGGCTATTCGGCAACCGATTCCACCAGTTTGTGTTTCAATCATATAACATCGATGTTTGAGGATTCAAGGCAACGGATGTGGTTTGCTTCGGATGACGGAGGCTTCTGCCGGTTCAATCCGGAGTCGGATGATTTTACCCGGTTCACTACTGCCGACAGCCTTCCCGGCAACACGGTGTATAAGATTCTTGAAGACCGCGACGGGCTGCTGTGGCTTGCTACCAACAGCGGGCTGGTGAGTTTTGATCCGGAAACTATGTCGGTCAAAGCGATACATTCAATTGAGAAATGGCTTCCGAC
>CAMWTV010000216.1 GCA_947177215.1 uncultured Muribaculaceae bacterium | reverse complement strand
TTTCAAGCAGAAGACGGCTTACCAGATTCCTCTACGTCTCGCGGGCTCGGAGATGTATATAAGAGACCGTAACTCGACCATAGCCTACAAGCCTTATCAGGCATATATTTTCGACGGCCACTATCCGCTCTACCGGTCGGTCTATATGATCAACACAGGGCCTGCCGGATCGCTTGCAAACGGCTTTTTCGCATTCGTGACGTCGTTCCGAGGCCAGAAGCTGATGATGTCGACAGGAGTTCTGCCGGCCACAGTCCACCACAGGATGGTTTCTGTAGACTGATACATTGTCAGGATTGGAAATGGAAACAAGTAATAATAACGCTTTATAAATAGTTTGACAACATGAAAGTTAAAGTTCTATGTACCCTGCTTTTAGGAAGTGCCCTCAGCCTCTCGGCACAGCAGGGCTTCAAAGACGGAGTGGAATATTACCGCGCCGACCAGCCTGAAGAAGCTGGAATCATTCTTAAAAACACACTCAACGACGCCGGCACCGATCAGTCGACCGCCTATTATTATCTCGGACAGATAGCCCTCCAGAACGGCGACAAAACAACCGCAAAGACAAATTTCGACAAAGGCATATCCATCAATCCTGCCAACGGCTACAATTATGTAGGCCTTGGAGCGCTGGCTCTTGCCGAAGGAAACGCATCGGCTGCCGCCGGACATTTCAAAGACGCCAAAAGCCGTGCTAAGAAAAACGCCGATCTGTTGACTGAAATAGCCCGTGCATACTTCGTGGCTGATCCGGTAAAATACAACGCTGAAATCGAAAAAGCGCTTGTCGACGCCAAGAAAGCTCAGAAGAACGCTCCATCACCATTCATCCTCGAAGGTGACCGTCTGGCAAAAACCAATGTAGGCGATGCAGCCGGCATGTATGAGATGGCAGCCCAGTTCGACACCAATCTTGAACACCCCGAGGCCTATGTGAAATATGCCCGCACATATTTCCCTGTAAATCCCCAGTATGCCATCGACAAGCTCAATGAGCTTCTGACAGCGCAACCGAACTCAGCTCTGGCCCAGCGTGAGCTTGCCGAGAAATATTATGAAGACAACCAGCTGACACGCGCCGCCCAGCAGTATGAGAAATATATCCAGAACCCCAACAGCTTCAAAAAAGACAAACAGCGCCTGGTAGGACTGCTGTTCTTTGCAAAGCGCTATCCCGAGAGCTATGCCATGGCATCGGAACTTCTGAACGAGGATCCCTCCAACTTCTACATGCAGCGCCTTCAGTTCTACAACAAGAAAGCCATGGGCGAAAATGAGGCTGCGAAAGCCGCTGCCGAACGCCTGTTTGCCAACACCAAAGCCGACATCAATTCGCAGGATTACGTTCAGTATGGCGAACTGCTTCAGGATATGGGACAGGACACTTTAGGCGTGGAGATGTATGAGAAAGCTGTTGCGGTATCACCCGACAAGACATCGCTTCTCAAAGATCTCAGCGGCGCATACAGCACAGCAAAAATGTATGACAAGGCCGCCGACACAATGGCGAAATATATTGATAGCGAAGGCGACAACGCCAACCCCAACGACATGCTTCAGCTTGCCCGCCGCTATCAGAACCTTGCGATCTCGTATATGGAGACCGACACCGTAGCGTCGAACAATGCCGCAGCCAAAGCGCTTGCCACTATCAACAAGGTTATTGAGCGCGTTCCTGACAACCCCCTGGTGCTTAACACCAAAAGTGACATTCTGCGCGTAGCGTCGCTCGGAGAAGTGACAGATGAGGTTATCGCTGCCGATATGGCGACTCTGGCACAGCTCGACTCAGATCCTGCGAACCTTGAAAAGCGCAAAAGCATCTATCGCGCCATCTACAGCCGTCTGGGCAACTATTATCTGACTCACAAGGATGTGGAAAACGCCAAGATCTATTTCCTGAAGTTCTACGAAATCGATCCTTCAGAGGAACTCAAACAATTTATCGACGGCCTTCAGTAAGAGGATAGGCAAGCTTTGATATTCTTGCACAAGCAAAATCAAAGCCGCTTACATCTCTGCCTTGAAGTCTGTATAAATTGACTCTACGAGCCCGATGAGCCTGAACAACAGGCATTCGGGGTGAAATATAACAATCCCGCCCTGCACCATTCCGAACAAATCCGGTTATGAGCATGGCGGGATTATTTTTCATCAAATACGATAACTCAAACCATAATGAATCTTATCGAAACCATAGAAAGACGCACATCGGTGCGCACGTTCAACGGATTAAGGCCTGACGAAAATGTTATGAAATCGCTTCGCGATAGCGCAGAGCGTGCAACAGACGATTTGCCAGAGTGTTTTGCAAATGTAAAACGACCGGTTCTTGTAATCGCCGACAACTTCAGCACTACTGAAAAACCCGGTACGTATGGGGTGATCAGCGGCGCACGCTCTTATGTGATGATGGGATATGATAAAACTCCCGAAGCCATGCTTCTGGCAGGCTATGTGTTTGAACGGTTCATAATTTCATGCACAGAGCTGTTGATCGGCACATGCTGGCTCGGCGGAACTTTTTCGCACAGCGCGTTTCAGAAAAAATATGACGAGGAATCAGCGAAAAGCGCGAAAGCATATGACGTCGGCATTGTATCTCCTTTAGGGCATGCTACTCCCAGAAAACGGTTTGCGGAGCGGATGATGCGCCGTGTGGCCCGGTCAGACAAACGCAAGCCTTTCAACACTCTGTTTTCAGGTGTGGAACCGCCATCCGAGCGGAATATGACCATTGCCGCTACACAGCCGGAGAATCGCATGCCACTGACCGACGCGATTTCGATAGCGCTTGAAATGGTCAGAATAGCGCCGTCGTCATCAAACAGTCAGCCGTGGCAAGGGAAAGTTGAAACCTCCGGCGACAAGGCCACAGTGACACTGACATGCACCACAAGCAACCGCTTCTCCCATATCGACATGGGGATAGCACTTTACCACTTTCACGCCACAATGGTTTATCTCGGCTATAACGCAGACCTGACATTAGGTCAGAGTCTAACGTTCAATGTGAGCACGAAAAAACATGTTTGACAATTTTGCATGCAGACTCCCCATCTGCAGGTGCTGTTGTGGGATTTTTTTCGTATCTTTGTGAAGTGTAATCCGGTCAAGACAGCACTGCCCGACCGGAACTCACTTATTTTTCCGACAGACCTATGGTAAAGAAGATAATGACTGTTGTTACGGTGCTTCTGGCCGCGTTGTCGGCAGTAGCCCAGAAATCAGGCCCTGTCAGCTGGAATATTGCGGTCGCAGACAACTGCCATGACAATGCAACGCTGACATTCTCGGCCTGCATTGAAAAAGGATGGCATCTGTATGCGCTCGAGCTACCCGAAGACGGCCCGAACGCCACGACCGTGACATTCGACATTCCGGAAGGAGTATGCCTCAACGGTGGGCTCACCGCATCGAAACCGCCGTTAGAAAAATTCGACAATATATTCTCACTCAACCTTCCGCGATGGGAAAACGATGTTGTGCTTACGCAGCATGTTTCGATTATGTCGGGGGGTGTACGCGAATTGCGTGGAGAAATACGTTATCAGGCTTGCAACGGACAGACTTGCGTGCCGCCACAGAAAATACCTTTTTCTGTAACCATAGGAACGGCAGACATTGCGGCAATTCAGGAAACAGACTCAACGGACACCGATCAGTCAGCAACAAAAAAATCACCTGCAAAGCAAAGCCTGTCGACAGAAGATAGCGAGACTGATGCGGAAAACCTGTCGGACGGTGATACTTACGATTACAAACTGGTGTTTTATTCGGCACTTGCCGGTGGTATCGCAGGCGGACTTATAGCCTCGGCCTTTGCCGCCCTGTGGTTCAGCGGATATCTGAGACGGATGATGAAAAAGCTTTTAAACCATCAGCTTAAAGCAAAGTCGAAAGAAGACGAATAACGGCAAACGCCTGTGACATACAGAACTGCATCAATCAGGAAACTAACAGACAGAAATGGAACAACATAGCAGACAAGAAAAAATCGAGGCTCTGGGCAGAGTTATAGATGTGCTCGACACATTGAGAGTAAAATGCCCGTGGGATGCGAAACAGACCAACGA